>NZ_JBWKWD010000001.1:129735-231471 GCF_059422045.1 Pseudomonas sp. GW821-FHT02A08 | reverse complement strand
CATCGTCTGACTTCACGACTGCTGCGCAGCCGGACGCAGGCTACGCCAGCTGCTACGGATCGCGGATGACTGGAACGACTTCGGCGTCAGTACCTGGAGCTGCCGCAGGCTGCGATCCTTCAAGGCTCAATCCTCTTCGCTGTCATCCAGCCGCCAGTAACCCACAGCCTTGACGAACTGCTCATTCAGCCCGTGCTCATCGAGCAACACCCGACGAATCTGCCGCGACACCTTGCTCTCGGTCGCGACCCACGCGTACAGGCTGCCGGCCGGCACCTGGATCTGACGCACAGTGCTCAGCAAATGGTCCTTGCCACCTTCGCGCAGCACCCAGATCACGTTGACCTCGGCAGCGCTTTCCAGCACTTGCTGTTCCTTGCCGTTTTCCACTTCCACGATCACCAGGGCACGCCGATTGGCCGCCAGCCCTTCCAGGCGTCGGGCGATGGCGGGCAGGGCGGTTTCGTCGCCGATCAGCAAGTAGCTGTCGAAGATGTCCGGCACGATCATCGAGCCCCTTGGCCCGCCGATGTGCAGGAACTGTCCGGGTTGGGCCTGTTCGGCCCAGGTCGCGGCCGGGCCGTCGCCGTGCAGCACAAAGTCGATGTCCAGTTCCAGCGTGTCGGGGTCATGGCGGCGCGGGGTGTAGTCGCGCATTTCAGGCAACGGACCGTTGGCCTTGCCGGCGCCCAGCACCAGGGTTTCCAGCGTTGCCGCTTGCTCGGCGTTCTGCGGGAACAGCAACTTGACGTGGTCGTCCGTACCCAGGCTGACGAAGTCAGCCAGCTCAGGCCCGCCCAGGGTAATCCGGCGCATGCGCGGGGTCAGGTCGACCACCCGCAGCACTTCCAGGCGACGGCGTTTGATCTCGTGCATGACACGGTGAATGGTTGAGGCGATCACTTCAGTCATTCGGCTCTCTCCTGAACGGCCGGGCCGTCGACGATGGCCTTGGCGGTGTTGTTGAGCAGGTCGCGTACCCGCAGGATTTCGTCCGGGCTCCAGCGCCCATGGTGCATTTGCAGGGCGTGGCGCAGGTTATGCACGGCTTCATGGATTTCTGCCGGGCGATCATGTCCGCGTAGCGAACGTTTGCTGACGTCGATGCGCATCCGCACGCCATCCAGTGCAATGGCTTGCTCTTTCAGGAACAGACGTCCGGCATCGGTCACGCTGTAGCGTTTTTTCCCGCCTTCGGCATCCCCCGCAATCATTTCGCTTTCTTCAAGGAATGTCAGGGTCGGATAAATCACACCGGGGCTGGGGCTGTAGGCGCCGTCGAACATGCCTTCTATCTGGCGAATCAGGTCATAGCCGTGGCACGGCTGTTCGGCGATCAACGCCAACAGCAGCAATTTCAGGTCGCCGGGGGCGAATACCCGTGGCCCGCGTCCGCCGCGTTCGCGGCCGGGGCGCTTCTCGAAGCCATCACGGCCGTCGCCGTGTTCGCGGTGGGGGGAATGATGGTCTCTCATTTTTGCTTTCTCTCGCCGTGTTTAGATACAACGTAAGATATATCTTATGGCCTTCGCAAGGCCCCCCGACCAACGGCGGATCACCACGCCAAGCGAAACCGCCACTGAAAATGGCGCTTTCACCGTCCCCGGAATGGCTTTTAATGGAGGTGAAAAAGTTGAAATTAGTGTTAACTCTCTAAATATTCGATTTGCGCCTTTATTTATTGATTATGTAATATCTCTCCTACAGAAGTTGCTGTGTCTTTGTCGGCTGTTATTAGTCGATCGTTGGCTTCATGTAGTCCGTCTCTTACAGTCGAACAGTGAGTTTTTCTATAATTCAGTATTTTTCTTTCTATGGTTGTGGCACTTTGGCTACGAACTTAATGGAGCTTTCCTGCTTACTTTCCAGAAGAATTGCTTGATCATTCTTCGGCGTTGAAAGTTCGGGAGAACATAAAACTGCTCGTGACGGTTTTTTTGTTTTGTCGGAACTTTCAATGAACCGAAAATTTTATAAAGACAGGTACTGAATGATGTTCAAGAAATTCGCGATTGCTGCTCCACTGGCTGTACTGGCTCTGAGTTCTTCCGCCGTTTTTGCCGCGGGTGAAGCCCGTCACTCCATCAGTCTGGTTGCCCATGTGCCGACCAACGGCTTTTATGTAGTGCCGGTCGATCCGGATCTGGTCACCAAGGACCAGGACATGAGCTACCGGCCTTCCACCGGCACCATGGGTGAAGTCAACGGTTTCTTCGACATGCGCAACAACAACGGTTCGATACACGCCAGCCTTGAAAGCGTGCCGAAGCTGATCTCCGGCGCCACGTCGATCGACCTGCAAGTGGCACTCAACAGTGTAGTCCTGACCACGACGCCGCAAATGGTGGTCGGCGAGACCGAGTCGAACGTCAACTACCGCGCCCCACTCAACATCAAGGCTGTCGGCACTACTTTCGCGCCGGGTGATTACACCGGTGCCGTCACCATGATGTTCGACGCTGTAACTCCTGTTGCTCTTTGAAGTTGAAAGAGTCGTAAGCGCTTACTTGCTTGAGTAACGTGACCGGCCGGCAAGTTTCAACTTGTCGGTCGGGTTCAACTTCTTCGTAATTAGAGTACTCGTTCATGTTCCCGATGACGCCCATCGCGGCAGCGCTTGCGTTGCTGTTATGTAGCAGTGCATTTGCGGCGCCCACTTCAATTGATAATACGCCCAGAAGTTTGCTGGCTCAGGCCAAAGGCTTGCCGGCGGATTTCGAGGAGCACTTTTTCGATGTGCCGCTGGCGGTTCGGGTTGAGCTCGATCAACAGCCACTCGGCGAGGCGATGATTGTGTTGTCCCGCGATGACCAGACGACGTTGCTCGAATTCACCGATACCGGCGACAGCCGTTTCGGCGCCAGTGAGCGCCAGACCTGGGTCGACATCCTCAAACCCGGCGTGGCACTGGGTGCCTGCTCGGGGCAGTGCCCGGAGCAGATGCTGGCGGTGCACTACAACCTTGAAAACTCTTTGCTGTCGATCGTCACCGAAAATGCCGAGCGCGACAGCGAAGCCAGGCGTTTTTACGATCAACCTGAAGGTGGCAGCAGCGGCCTGATGTTGCGTAACCAAATCAATCTCAACGGCGGTCAGGATCAGGACCTGGGCGGACGTTTCGGCCTCGAGGCCAGCGGCAGCCTGGGCAACTGGAGCCAGACCTTCAACATGCAACTGGCCCGTCTTGGTGGCCCGGACAACAAGACATTCCACGCGGTACACGAACTCTTCACCCAGCGTGAACTGGAGGGCAGTTTTTTCCGCCTGGGCTATTTCACCCCCAATTCCGAAGGCCTTACCCGTCAGCCACGCTCGTTCGGGACCAGCCCCGACACTGCCGTGGGCGTGATGTATGGCAGTTCCGACAGCCTGGCAATCGACAGTCCGAAACCCAGTGTTTATCCCATCTATGTCACCGCCAACCGCCAGGCTTCGGTGGAGATCTTTCGTGATGGCTTGCTGATCAACACCCAGTCGGTGCCCGCCGGTTTGCAGACCCTGGACACCCGGCCATTGCCCGGTGGCATTTACGATGTGGAAGTGCGCCTGATCGAAGATGGCCAGATCACCTCGACCACCCAGGAGCTGGTGTACAAGCCCAGCAACTGGCGCAACCTCGACGAGCGTTGGCGCTACAACCTGTTCGCCGGCCAGGAAAGCAAACTGCTCAGCAACTGGGATCAGCAGGCCAGTGGCGATGCGACCTTCGGCGCCTCTGCGAACTACTTGCTGCACCCTCGGGTGGTGCTGGGACTGTCCGCGCGTCAGGAGCGTGAGAAGTTGCAATTCGGCAGCTCCGTCGACTGGTCTCTGGCCAACAGCACCAGCCTGTATGCCAACGTTTATCAAACCCAGGACCATGGCACCGGCCTGGATCTGCAGGGCCTGTACAACTATGGCGCCGGCAGCCTGGTAATCAGCCACAACCGTAGCTGGCTCGATACCACCGACACTTTCGACACGTTGCCCGACGGCACTCGCGTGCGCCAACGCAATGTATTCATCGGTGAGACCAGCAACTCATCCCTGGCGCTGAACCACCGGATCAGCCGCAAGAACTCGCTCAACGCGCGGGTTTCCCACAGCGAAGGCAACGTTGAAGGCGTGGGCGTAGACCTGGGCTGGACGCAGCGCACCGAGTTGTTTGGCAGCGACGCCAACTGGCGGCTGTCGTTGTTCGATCGCCCGGGCAGCTTCAGCAGTGGCGATGCACGCAATCGCGGGGTCGACCTGAGCCTCAACGTGGCGCTCGGCGGCAAGGGCCAACAGGTATCCGGCAGTATCGGCTCGCGCACCGCCCGCGATGGCAGCCGCGACACCAATGCCTCGCTCGGCTATCGCAAGGACTGGCAAGACCACGTCTTGCAGAGTGTCTCGGTGACCGCCCTGAGCGACACCTACGGCATGGGCCTGTCGAGCCTGGCTAACTTTCGCACCGATGCGGTCAACGGCGACGGTTTTCTCCAGCGCTCGTCTTTCAACAACAACTTCACTGGCGGCCTGAACCTCGACAGCACCCTGGTGGTGGGTGCCCAGCACATGGCGTTGACCAGCCAGCATCAAGGACGCGGCGCCGGGATGATCGTCGATGTCGAGTCCGACATCGACGGCATTGCCTTGCGCGCCGATGACCTGAGCGGCGGCAGCTCGGTGTTGCGCCCGGGCCGCAATTTCATACCGCTGACGGCCTACAGAAACAGCTCGGTGAGTTTCGACTTCGAAGGCAATCACGTTCCGGCAGCAAACATCGCACCGGCACGCACCCGTTATCACCTGAACAAGGGCGGCGTGGAATACCGCCAGATCCGGGTGATGAAAACCCTGACCGTGCTCGGGCGACTGCTCGATCCACAGGGCCAGCCACTCAAGGGCCATCACGTGATCAACCACGCCAGTCGCGGCGTGAGTGAAGTCGACGGCTTCTTCTCCATGGAAATGAACGCCGGCTCACCGACGCTCGAAGTGCGGCATGCCGACCGCTTGCTGTGTCAGTTCCGTCTCGATGTCGATAAGCATCGCCTTGAGAACAACGTGCTGATGATCGGGGATCTGCGGTGCAGCCCGGACACCCTGGCCGATGCCACCAACAACCAGCGCAAGGCTGGGTAAACGGCCCGGGCCGATTTTGCGGAGATTGCAATGATGAATAGAAAAATGGACCTGCCGAGACGGTGGTGCCCCGGTCTGTGGTTGGGGTTGCTGGCCACGTTGGCTGTTCCTGCAGCAAGCGCTGCAACCCAGGAAATCAGGGCGCTGTTTACGCCGGATTCGGCTAACCCGCATCGCAACGAATTCGTCAACAAGACACCATCCAGTGGCTACTGCGAGTTCTATCCCGACATCTGCCGCAACAGCAACACCTTCAGTATCAGGCTGATGACGCGTTTGACTTCGAGCAAACCGATGCAAGCCAATTCCGGTCCACGCAACAGTGCCATGTTCAAGGTGCCGGGAGACTGGCGCTCACTGACGGTCACCAATAAGGAGACGGGAGACAATCAAAGGGTCGAAGTGCGTATTGCCGGCGTTGGCTCCAATTATGTTTTGAGCGACACGGCAGCCAATTTGACGGGCGCTCCGAATGCTCGCGAGGGGCACGATGCATTATGGAAGGGGTCGGGCTGGCTGTATGCGACGCCTCCTTGCCAATCCACCGGCGTCGGATTTTTCGGCTCCAACACCTATGCGTTTTTCTGGAAAACACCCAATGCAACCCCCTGCGTGAAAGTCGCCAACTTCATGATCCCTGGCATGTCCTATGGCTACCTCGACTTTGCCTATGAATTGCGTACACCCAACCCTTTGGGAATGGGGTCCGGGATCTATACCGGAAATCTGACTTACCGCCTCGGCCCGGGAGGCGATTTTGATTTCGGTGACGTCATGACCCCGAACGATCCGGTACTGAACCTGGATTTCGTCCTGGACGTGCAACACACCCTTAAAGTGGATATCCCGCCTGGCGGTGAAAGAGTCACGCTGACCCCGGCCGGTGGCTGGCAAAGCTGGCTGCAGGCCGGGCGGCGGCCGGTGAGATTGTTCCGTGACCAGACCTTCAATATCTCGGCTTCTTCACGTTTCAAGATGCAGCTGGAGTGCGAGATCAGTGCATTTCCCTACGACTGCATGCTCGATGACCGGGTTTCGAAACGGTCGGTCGAGCTACGAGTCAGTGTCAGCCTGCCCAATGGTTTAACCGATATGGCCGGCCAACCGGTCAAGCAGCTTCGATTACGGCCCGGACCCGCCAATGCCCAGTATTTCAAGCCTGGTTTTTATGTGGATCGAGCGCCGGGCATCCTGCATTTCGAGGTCCCTCAACAACAGATGGAATTCATGCTGCAACCCGGCGTGGCGTCCACCTACAGAGGCAGTGTCACGGTGATCTGGGATTCGGAAGTCTGATGGGCGTCGTAGCGATGGCGCATGCCTGTGTTGTGTTCAATGTCATGAGGTTCAAGGTATGAAGCGTTTGTGGGCAACACTGATTCTGAGCGGGTTTTCCTTTGGCCTTCAGGCCGGTCCACAGATCAATGTCGGAACGGTCTATGACTATCTGGATGGCGACAAGAGCACCTATCTCAAGCGAGTGTTCAACAGTGGCGATGCCACTGCCTTCGTCAAGGTCAACATCCTGGAAATCATCTACGAGGCCGATGGCACCTCACGCGAAGTGCCGGTCAAGACCCAGGCGGATGCAAGCGGCCGCGATGGCCTGATGGCCAGCCCGGCGCGGTTGATCGTGCCGGCCAACGGCATGCAGGGCACGCGCCTGCTGCTCATGGGCAATCGCGACAGGGAACGTTATTTCCGGGTGCGTTTCGTGCCCGTGGTGCCGGAAAAGGAAGACGAGTTCGCCGTCTCCGGCGATGAACGCGAGGAGTACAAGAAGAACCTTTCGGCCGGCGTCAACGTCATGACCGGCTTCGGCACGGTGTTCTTCGTGCGCCCGAGCGACAGTCGTTTCGACACCGCGATAGAGGACGGACCCGAACGCTACCGTCTGCGTAATAACGGCAACACCGTGGTGGTGATCGATGAGTTTCGCAACTGCTCGTTGAAAAACGAAACCGAGTGCGAGCCGACCACCAAGCATCACGTCCTCGCCGGCAAGAGCTTCGAGTTCGAGAAGAAACCCGGCCGCGAATACCGCTTCAATCTGGTCGAGGGTAGTGAGAAAAAAACGCTGCGCATCGCCAGCCAGCAATGACCGACAGGTAGCCGACATGAACAGGAAAATTTCCAACACCTGGTGCGCTGGCATGCTGATGCTGACCAGCGCATCGACGTTCGCCGCCCGGGAAGAACACACCTTCGAAGTGTCCGTGGATATTCCGGCACTGGGCTTTTACGTGATCCCGGCTGAAACGAACTGGATACACCTCGAACAGCAATTGCCGTGGAATCCCGTTACCTCGACGCTGGGTGGCTTGCGCAAAAACTTCGACGTCAAACACGACACCAGCGCAATCGAGGCCCGTCTGGAGAGCGAGCCGTACTTATCCAATGGCCGGGACGAGCAGAATATTTATTTGCGTGTCAGTTTCAACGGCCAAGAGTTGAGCCACGAGGCACAACCCCGGCAAGTGGTGACCGAAGAACAGGCGCGCGCCGGTGGGCGCTTTGCGCTGGACATCCAGCCGAGAGTTCCCGCAGGCGGTTACAGACCCGGTAACTACTACGGCAATGTCCATCTGGTTTTCAACGCCGCAGCGCCCTGAGTCCACCCCCGTCTGAACAAACCTTCATAGGGCACGATCATGAATCTCAAGACTTGGCTCCAGGGATGGCTACGCGGTGGCCGCTCGTTGGCACTGTTGGTTTTCGTCACGCCCTCGGCAGCGGCGGTAACCCAGGAAATCAGGGCGCTGTTCATTCCTGATTCGGCCTATCCACAGCGCAATACGTTTACCAACACGACCCCGGTCAGTGGCTATTGCGAGCACTACCCTGGCGTGTGTCGGGACAACAACATCTTCAGCATTCGCCTGCCCATTCGTTTCGAGTCGGTCAAGGCCATGCAACCCAATGCCGATGCGCGAAACAGTGCGATGTTCAAGCTGCCGACTCAATGGCGCAGTTTGACGGTAACCAACGTCGACACGAAAGAGTCGGAGCAGGTCGAGGTACGTGTTGCCGGCTTCGGTTCCACTCACGTACTGAGCGACAACACGATGAATCTGACGGGGGCGCCGACCATACGAGAGGGGCATGATCTGTTGTGGGTTGGCGCCGGCTGGGTTTTTCCCGCACCGCCATGCCAGTACAGCGGGATGGCCTTGTATACCAGCAACACCTACAGTTTTTTCTGGAAAACGCCGACCGAGGGCGCTTGTGTCAAAGTTGCCAGTTTTCCGATCCCGGGAATGTCCTATAACTATCTGGATTTTGCCTACGAATTGCGCACACCCAACCCTATGAGCATGTCATCGGGCCTCTATACCGGCAGTCTGAGTTATAGCGTCGGCCAAGGTGGGGACTTCGACATGGGGGATGTCATGCTGCCGAACGACAATCAACTGACCCTGGATTTCGTGCTCGATGTTCAGCACATGCTCAAAGTCGAGATTCCGCCCGGTGGTGAAAAAGTCCGGCTGGTTCCCGACGGTGGCTGGCAAAGCTGGCTGCAGGCCGGGCGCAGACCGGTGCGGCTGTTTCGTGATCAGACGTTCCACATTTCAGCGTCGTCGCGGTTCAAGATCGAGCTGGACTGTGTGATCGACGGCTTCGACTGCACGATCAGGGATGCGGTTTCCAATCGTTCGGTCAAATTGAAGACTTATGTCAGCCTGCCCTCGGGAATGACCGGCATTGCCGGGAATCCGGTCAGGCACGAATTGTTGCGGGCCGGGCCGTCATACGCGAAACGTTTCCAGACCGGACACTATGTGCACCGAGGTCCCGGTGTATTGCACTTCGAGATTGCATCCCACGAGATGGCGCAGATGCTGCAACCCGGTGTAGCCAGCCGCTATGTCGGAAACGTCACGGTCATTTGGGATTCCGACGTTTGAAGGGCAGTGAACCTGACGGCAGGAACGGCTGTCAGGTTCACTGCCTGGCCTTACTGTCCGGCCTGGCGCAATGCAGCTCGGGTCAACTGTCTCGACAGTTCCTTTTCCGCCTTCCCCAGGTCGTCCAGAAGCTGATCGAATGTATCGTCGCTGATTGGTTCATCTGCGAAAACCACAGTGTCCGACACCGGCAGATCGTTCATGAGTACCTGCAGACGGTCGCGCAATTCGGCTTTTTCGACATCCAGAGTTGATTCGATCCATTCCCGCTGAGTGGCGCGAAGTGTTTCGAGTTGCTCCAACTTGTTCTGAAACCGCAGCGTGTTGCTCTCCATGCGTACTGGCCATGTGTTGCGCAGGTAGTCTTCCCAGAAGGCCTGCCTGAGCATCGTGTCGACCAGACCATCGCCTTCGCCCCTGGCCAGCACCGTGTCATGGGCTTGATCGATCATGGCGTCGGTGACGCCGGACACGGGCCTGAACAACATGCCACGGGACTGCCACGGCAGGTCCAACCGATCTGCCAGGCCGGTCTGGTAAGCCAGGTAGACTTCGACTTCGTCAGGGTTGCCGCCGCGGCTGTGGACATCTGCCCGGGCGATGTCGTTGACTTGCTCCAGCCGCGCCGCGCCTTTGGCCAGGGTGACCAGTTTTTTCTCCAGCTCTGACGCATCGGTGGAGTACGAATAGGCCTCGGACGCCAGCACATTGATACCCATGTTGTTGAACAGCTGAGCACCGGCATCGGCGCAATCGACCGGTGCGATTGCCATGGTGAACAGCTTTTCGCGTAACGGGGTGTCGATGAAGACGGCATCGAGCATGCGCCACACCCGTTGCAGCAATTGTTCCTTAGCCACGCCGCCAGCACGGAAGTCGGCGCTGTACTGGGTATCGAGCAATACCTGCAGGAATCGTTGGCCCTGGGGTTCGTCAGCCAGTTCCGACCAGATGTTCGCCCGCTCGACACCCCAGCCTGGCACCTCGTTCCAGTGCTCCACGGAGGCATTCGAATTGACCACCAACTCTTGCTGAGTGTTCGAAGGCCATACAGGTTCCGGTGGCAGCGCCAATGAGCGCCGGTATTCCTGATAGCGCAGTTGGTTCCGTGGCGAAAGATTGCCGACATCCAGCCGGGTTCGTGCAACCACCCAGGCTTGGGGCGAGCCGGCAACCACTTCGGGAATCTGGTCGATAGGGTTGTCACGCAGGTCCAGTACAAAGCCGCGAGGCCTGGGCTTGGCGAACACGCCCAGTGGCCAGGCAGTGATCACGGTGTCCTTCAACCCCAGCACTTTCAGGCGTGGCATGTGCCCGATGTCTATCAGCCTGCCCAATGGGTTCTCGTCGAGCCTGAGGATTTCCAGGCCGGTCAGGTGCTTGATCCGTTCAACGGCGGGAGCATCGAGCACGATCTCGTTTTCACTCAGGCGCAGGCGTTCGAGCTTGTGCATGGCACCGATGCTCGCAGGCAGTTTCGTCAGTTCGCAATCCCTGGCGCTGAGCTCGCGTAGATGAGGGAAATCCTTCAGCAAGCCATTTGGCTGGCTCGAAAAGCGTGTATTGTCGAGTTTCAGCACAGTGATCCGGTCCAGAAATGTTCTCAGTTCGGGGAGTTGTGACCACCAGGTATCCAGGTTGACACACAAGGACAGGTCGAGGGCGTAACTGTCCGGGTCGGTTCGGTTGCCAAGCCCGCTGTTTTTTCGTTCGAAGCAGTCGATCAGGCGCTCGGCAATGCGCTTGCCACCGCCATTCAAAAAGCCTTCGTTGTCTGGTCCCCAGCCTTCGGGCTGCTGGTACTCCCAGCGATTCAGAATCACGCGCAGTTCATCAAGATCGTTTTCATGTTGTTCGATCACCTGCAACGGTTGACCTTTTTCAATCAGGGCGTTGGCAAATGCATCGACTTCGTTTTCGCTGAAATGCGGGTGCAGGTCTTGAATACGCTCGTGCAGGGTGACACCGCCCCTGCTCAGGGCGCCGCCACGCACCAAAAGCATCGTTTCATGCTCGGCAACAGAGCGAACGGGCGGGGTGGCGAGCACGGTCCGGCGTTCGCTGGGCGGGGCCGATTTGGCCATGACCCATTGCCTGAAAAACTCACCGTCACCCGGCTTGTAACCCAGGCTGTTTTGTCCAGTCACCTGCGTGGCCTGCAGGACGGCTTCGAAAAAGTCCTCGGCTTCATGGATCAGCTGTTCGTCACCATCACGCACCTGATACTGCCCGGCATCGTCGCGAATCAGTACCCGCACCCGCGTTGCGTCATCGGGCCCGACGCTGCAACGTAGCTCACCATCGAAAGTGCCCTGGCGGATTTCCAGACGCAAGTCGCCGAAAGTATCGGTGTTAAAGCGCAAAGTGCCTAGCACCAGGCGCTCGGTGTCGGGAGTGATTGAGGCGCTCGGGTACAAACCCTGGGCCGCTCGCACCGTTTGCGTTTCGAACTGAAGCTCGCGCGCCTGGGTCCTCAGGCGCAGGGGCAGGCGGCTTTCTTGCGTTATCCGCTGACGTTCCGCCGCGCTGGCGCGGGCATGGATTTGTTCCGCGACGGTGACCGGTAGCTCGGGGAAATCGCCGAACAGCGGCGCGATCTCAGGGGATAACGCCGCGGGTGCAATGGCCGGTGAAGCCAGGCGTTGCAGGGTATCGGTCAGCAGAGGCGGCGGCGGTGTGTTCTCGACATGCATCCTGCGCAATACGGATTCGTCGGTGCCGCTGATCTGACGAATCTGCTCCAGTTGTTCATCGCTGAAGCCATCGGTGCTGTGACCCAGACGACGCATCAATGTCGAGCCTTCCCACTCTCGCGGGTTTTCCGTTTCGCCGACCCAGGCGCCGTGACCGTTGTGGCGCAGGCTCGGCGCATAGGCATTCGGTCGTTGTGGATGCTTGATCCGGTGCTGCCCGGTGACCGCATCCTGCGTCACTTCGAAGTGCTGTTCGTCCAGGCGCACGAAGCGGCGGCCTTGATCCTGGTAGATGCCCGACGCGTCGGGCCTGGCATTGGTTGCTGACGCCGGCCCCGGTTGTTCATAGGGTGCAAGGTCCGGGTTCCACAAACGCGCCCGGCCATCGGCCAATTGCACCGGTTTGAGCCCTTCGAAAAATGGCGAGAGTTTTGCCCCGGCGACATTACCCAGTGCCCCTGCCGCTGCAAACACACCCAATTGGACGACATTTTCCAGCACGCCGAGGATCTGCTCACCGGCCTCGGCCAAGCGGCCTTCGGCCAGATCGACGATGCCCTCGACCACTTCATCGGTCAGCTGATACGCGGTATACGCCAGCATCAATTCGCCAAGGCCCGGGACAAACGGCGTCACCACCATCAGAGCGGCATTGAGGATGTCCGAGAGCATTTTTTCCAGGTTGTCCCACCACGCCCAGCGCGCCATGCGGTCGGCGTATTCAGTGGAAATCGCGATTTCTCGGGAGTCGTTGAGGATTTTGTTCAGCTTCTGTCGATAGAAATAGTCCCAGAAACTGCCGTTGAACGATGTACCGCGATCGTCTCGGACATTCAACAGCCTGAACTGCAGATCAGGGTTTGCCACAGGGGTTTCACGCCAGGAAGGCAAGTTGGAACCTGGGGGCGCCGGTTGCCATTGCACTTTGCTCAAGCGCTCATTCAATCCGGAAAAAAAATGGCCGCGTTGTTGATGTCCCACGAACTGGCTGAAGAAGCGTTGATACGTTGCCTCAGGGGTGACATCGCGTAGTTGTCGAGTCAGCTCAGCCATGAATTCGAGCGACGACGGGTATTGTTTGAGTGGATGCAGCGGATCACCAGGCACATACACCATCACGGGCACCGGTACGGATGCGGCAGCAGCATCTGCGGTGATCAGGATGATCCCGGTCAGTTGTGCATCCATCATCACGAGGTTGTGATAACTGACGGGCTGGCCGTTCCAGCGCAGATCCGGCCGATCCCGGAGTATCGACTGGACCACGTCATAGGCTTGCTGGTCGATGTCGTTTTTCATCAAAGCCATTTGCGCGGCAACGTAGAGTGCGCTCTTCTGGCTGAGCTTGACACCGTGATGCAGAACGTCTTTGGTGACCGTGTTGGCCGGCAGCAAAAAGTCGTTCAAGTGTCGTTGATATCGGGCGCCGATATCCAGTTCACGACACAACGACTTGAACTGGTCGATGCTGATACTGCGCTTGAGCGATTTCACCGCAAAGTGCCCACGGGCGTCGGGGCGGGAGATGAATTCGGAGCCGTCGCCAAACACCTCGTCCTCGGAAAAATTGTGCAGGGCAGCATCGAGCAGCGAGACAGTCCGGCTGGTGGTGCCACCGGAAAAATCATGCACCCACCATGACGATTTGACCGGGGCATACAGGCGCAACCAGGTTTGTTCGACGTCGTCTTCAATGCCGTAGCGTTCTTTCAATGCCTGTTGCAGCAGAGGTTTGGCAAAGGCATGGACATCCTGCAAGTTGCTCAGGAACCGGTCGACTTCGTTTTGCGCCGACCAGTTGAGCTCAATGGCATCTTTCAGTTTTTGATGGGCCGATGACGGAGCTTTTTTGTACCAGTCGGGGAGTGTCACCTCGACATCTTTCAGCTCGCTGACGCGAGCAACTGACGCCTTGCGCAACCATTCGGGTATGGCTTTGCCGACCAGGTCGTAATGGATGCTTTTATCGGCAGGGGCGATGACAGGTGGGCTCGCCTGGTGAATCGTGCTCAGTGAATTGGGCATTGCTTGATCGTCCATTGATCAGGAGTGGAGCGATCAGGATAGGTACGCGGAAAGGGCGAAAAAAAGCGCAAAAATACGTTGGGAAAAACCTCGCCGGGGCCTCAACCCTTTTGAAATTGAAGACGGAAAAACAACTATGTACCGCCATGCTTGCATCTAGCGTGTGACGGTTGTCTCGGTTTTGAGGCATTGCGTGTGGGTGCCCGGTTGCAAATACGGCGTCAGGATCGGCGCCATGCCCTTGAGCACCTGCACCGGCAACGCCGAGGTGAAGGTGAAGCTCTCCGCCGAGCGGCCCGGCACGAACGCCGTCAGTGTGCCGAAATGGTGATCGCCGATGTAGAACACGAACGTGGCCGTGCGGTTGAGCGATTTGGAACTCAGGATCCGCCCGCCCGAACCGATGGCCTCGATGCGGTTGTCACCGGTGCCGGTCTTGCCGCCCATCGCCAGCGGGCTGCCGTCGGCCAGTTTGAAACTGCCGGCCACGCGTTTGGCCGTACCGGCGTCCACCACTTGCGAGAGGGCTTCGCGCATGGCCGTGGCGACCTCGGATGGCATCACCCGTTTGCCGACGTCCGGGTCATTGATCAGTTGGGTTTCATAGGGCGTGTTCGCGGCGAAATGCAGGCTGTCGATGCGCAGGGTCGGCATGCGCACGCCATCGTTGAGGATGGTGCCGATCAATTCGGCCAGGGCTGCGGGACGGTCGCCGGAGCTGCCGATGGCGGTGGCCAGCGACGGCACCAGATGGTCGAACGGATAGCCGACTTTCTGCCAGCGCTGGTGGATGTCGAGGAACGCTTCGATCTCCAGCATGGTGCGGATACGACTGTCGCGGGCGCCCTTGTGTCGGCTTTTGAACAGCCAGCTGTAGACCTCCTGGCGTTCGAAATGGCTGGCTTTGACGATGTCGCCCCACTTGGCGTCGGGGTGATTGAGCAGATAGCCCATCAGCCACAGGTCCAGGGGGTGAACCTTGGCGATGAAACCCTGGTCCGGCAAGTCGTAGGAGCCTGGACCGTAGGCCTCGTAGAGTCGCACAAGACGTTCGTCGGTGAGTTTTTCCGTGAGCTTGGCGCCCTTGAGGTGCGAGCGCACGAAGGCGTTGAAGCTTTCCTGGCTGGCCTGCGGCAGCAGGTAGCGGTGCACGGCGGCCATGCGGATCGGAGTCGGGCGCATGCTGTCGAGGAAGGTGTCGAGGCGGTCCTGGGTGTCCTTGTTCTTGTACTTCTTCCAGAACTTGAGCAGGAACGAAGTGCCCTCGCGGTCGGCGAATTCGGCCAGGTACTCCTGACGCCGCGGGTCGCGGTCATCCTTGAGCAATTCGGCACTGCTGTTGGGGCCGGAGTAAATGGTGTAGCGCACCAGGTCTCGCATCAGGCGAATGAACGGCAGGTTGATCGATTCGCGCAGGGCATCGCGCAGGGGCGGTATCCGGGCGTTGTCTTCCTTGCGGAAGTTGTTGAACACGTGCAGGCCACCACCGGTGAAAAACGCCTCGCCGGGGCTGGCGGAGTATTTGCGGTCCAGGGCGGCGCCGAGCATTTTTTTCAGGTCGCGGTCCTTGTTCTCGATCAGGTAATCGACCGCCCAGCGGCTCAGGCGGTCCTGATCCGGTACGTCGACCTTCTTCAGTTCCGGAACGGTCATGCCGGCGTATTTGTCGTGCAGCTCGGCGATGATTTGCAGGTAGGTGGTCAGCACGCGCATTTTCGCGGTGGAGCCCAGTTCCAGTTTGCTGCCTTCGTTGATGTCGAAGGGCTGGTCGGTGCTGTCGGTCTGTACCCGAACCCGCGAGCCGTCCGGTGTCAGTTCGAACAAGGTGAAGCTGTAGCGTACCTGGGTGGTGCTGGTGGGGGTCAACAAGCGTTCGCCCATCAGGCCGATTTCCGCTGCATAGGCCGGGTCGGCGAGTTTTTTCAGGTACGCGGTGGCCTCGCTTTGCAGCTCGCCTTGCAGGGTGCTGGTGGCGGAGAGATCAAGGCGGTCGAGGTCATACAGCGGGCGATTGAGCATGCCGGCCAGACGGCTGCGCGCCACACTGATGCCCTTGTTGGTTTCAATCGGTTGGATGGTCGGCTGGGTGGCCCAGTCGCGGTAGGTCACTTTGCTGGCAAGGGCGGCGGCGGCGAACTCGGCGTCGATCACATGGTTTTGCGCCAGCAGGCGAATATGGCTGTCGGTGAGGTCGGCCAGTTCATCATGACCCTTGGTCAGGTAATGCGACGGGCGGCGCTGGGCAATCATCAACGACAGCATCTCACGCAGGGCCAGGCCTTTTTCCGCCATGGTCTTTGGATCCGTCGCGGTGCTGGACAGCGCTTCGTTGGCCTGATTGAAATCGGAGCCGTACCAGACGCGCAACCCTTCAGCCATGCCATGCACTTCACCGTGACCCGGTACGGCCGACAGCGGCACGCTGTTGAGGTAGTCGCGAACCACGTTCTGCCGGGCTTCGAGGGTTTGTGGCCCGGCCTGATAGGCGCGCACGGTGGCGGAAATCATCTGGCGAATCTTTTCCGCGCCATTGACCGTCAAGCCATCGGGGGAATGCCGGTACTTCTCCAGTTGCGTGGCCAGGGTACTGCCACCGGCGGATTGGCCGGGCACGTGCAACATCTTGGCCAGCTGGGACCACGCCGCCATGCCGAACCGTGGCCAGTCCACCGCCGGGTTGGCCAGTGGTTGCCTGGGGTCGAGCAGGAAGCGGTTCTCGATGAACAGCAGGCTGTTGACCACCACCGGCGGGATCGAGGCAAAGGTCGAGTAAAGCTGCTGTGGATAGTTGTACCGGTACAGCGGCGCAGCACGACAATCGGTGATCGACAGCCCAGCCTGGATTTTCTCGGCATAGGGCACGAACAGGCCCTTGTCGCTGTACTTCAACAGCGCCGGGGAAAAGCGGGTTTGCGCCTCGACGACGAAATCGCGCTTGATCAGGCGCGGCAGGAATTCATCCAGCGAGCTGTAGCCCAGGCGCCGATCGAACGGACCGTCCCCCGGATAGCGAATCGCATCGCTGGGGCCGGGTTTGAGCTCATAGCTCAAGGATGCGGCGTATTTGCTGACCTCCCGGGCCTGGAACTTCGAGGTGCGCATCTCCCTCGCGGCGGCAAGCCCCACGACAACCGCGATGATCAACAGCAATAGCCAGAACGCTCCCCATCCGTGCCTGGAACGACGGGGTTTTTCAGGTATAGGCGCTTCATCCTCACATTCATTCGGAACCACGGTTTTACTCGAATCGGTTTGCCACAAAGCGCCCATAGTCGACTGATCCATTCACGCAGATTGATCGGACTTGAATGAAGCTTAGACGGTGGTTGGCGGGGGGGAAGAAAATGTGAAGGGCAAAATGATGCACGGACGCGCCGATAATCAGGCTGATTGAAGCACTTGTGGCGAGGGGGCTTGCCTGCTGTGGTCGAGAATCCGGTATTGGCAGTGTGTCTGACGTAGCGGTGTAGATCGGATCAAGGGGGCGGTTTCCAAGTCAAACAGGCACTTCGGCAATCCGACATCTCCCTCGCCCCGGCTGGCTTGGTGGGGGAACCTTGAAGTTGCCTGTAATGGCTGTAATAGAGCCATTTCGAAAGTGAGTACGGCTTTCGTAGGGGCATGACGACGCACCAATGCTGTGCAATACTCCGCGCCCTTTAAATGGCGAAAATTCCTACATAATCTAGGTGATGCCCCTCCGCAAGTCGGGTTTTTGCCGGGATTTATGGCTGAATTTTGTGGTTTATAGAGTGAATATCTCTGTCGTCAGCTTTTTATACTGCACGACCCGCTGATCTTGCAGGTTTTGTCCTGCAGGACGGTTCTGCTTACAAAGCAGGCCCGGTTACACGAAGCCATCGGCCTATCGGTCGGTGACTTCAACGCTCGGTGGCCATATCCAACAACAAGATGAGGTGCCCCTTATGCCCGTAGGCAATCACCAGCCCAACGGCGAGACCGCTCAGGGCGGTCCGCTTAAACGTGAACTCGGCGAGCGGCATATTCGCCTGATGGCACTCGGTGCCTGTATCGGCGTCGGTCTGTTCCTCGGTTCAGCCAAGGCCATCCAAATGGCCGGCCCCGCCATCATGCTGTCCTACATCATCGGCGGTCTGGCGATCCTGGTGATCATGCGTGCCCTTGGCGAAATGGCCGTGCACAACCCGGTCGCCGGCTCGTTCAGCCGTTACGCCCAAGACTACCTCGGCCCGCTGGCGGGCTTCCTGACCGGCTGGAACTACTGGTTCCTGTGGCTGGTGACCTGCGTCGCGGAAATCACTGCCGTTGCGGTGTACATGGGCATCTGGTTCCCCGATGTGCCGCGCTGGATCTGGGCGCTCGCGGCGCTGATCAGCATGGGCTCGATCAACCTGATCGCGGTCAAGGCCTTCGGTGAATTCGAGTTCTGGTTTGCCCTGATCAAGATCGTCACCATTGTTGCCATGGTGTTAGGCGGCATCGGCATCATCGCCTTCGGTTTCGGCAACGACGGCGTGGCCCTGGGCATCTCCAACCTGTGGAGCCACGGCGGCTTCATGCCCAACGGTGTAACTGGCGTGCTGATGTCGCTGCAGATGGTGATGTTTGCCTACCTGGGCGTGGAAATGATCGGCCTGACCGCCGGTGAAGCGAAGAACCCGCAGAAAACCATTCCCAATGCGATCGGCTCGGTGTTCTGGCGGATCCTGCTGTTCTACGTCGGCGCGTTGTTCGTGATCCTGTCGATCTACCCGTGGAACGAAATCGGTACCCAGGGCAGCCCGTTCGTGATGACCTTCGAACGTCTGGGCATCAAGACCGCGGCGGGTATCATCAACTTCGTGGTGATCACCGCTGCGTTGTCGTCCTGCAACGGCGGCATCTTCAGTACCGGGCGCATGCTCTACAGCCTGGCGCAGAACGGCCAGGCCCCGGCCGGGTTCGCCAAGACGTCGAGTAATGGTGTGCCGCGGCGTGCGTTGCTGCTGTCGATTGGTGCGTTGCTGCTGGGCGTATTGCTCAACTATCTGGTGCCGGAAAAGGTGTTTGTCTGGGTGACGTCCATCGCCACCTTCGGCGCGATCTGGACCTGGGTGATGATCCTGTTGGCCCAGCTCAAATTCCGCAAAGGCCTGAGCGCAAGCGAAGCGGCCGGCCTGAAATATCGTATGTGGCTGTTCCCGGTCAGCTCTTATCTGGCGCTGGCGTTCCTGGTGCTGGTGGTCGGCCTGATGGCGTACTTCCCGGACACCCGCGTGGCGCTGTATGTGGGGCCTGCGTTTTTGGTGCTGCTGACGGTGTTGTTCTATGTGTTCAAGTTGCAACCGACCAATGTGTCGCAGGGGGCGGTGCGTTCGGTTTCGTAAGTCGTAATGTCTGAAACTGTAGGAGCGAGCTTGCTCGCGATGGACTCGAAATCGCCGCGTTTAGCCAGTAAAGACGCGTAATCGTTAACGACCATCGCGAGCAAGCTCGCTCCTACATAGGGCGGTCCAGTGCGGGCACAGTTTTCAGTGCTCGATTCAAACGCTTGTTGAACTCAAGCCACGCTCCCAGCAACGCCATCAACCCGGCCCCCACCAGCGCCGTGAAAATCTGCATGGCAACAGCATCGTCGGCCAACGCGTTGACCATGTCCGCCAAAGGCGCCAGCAGTACGCCCAGACAGAAAATCTCCAGCGAGAAACGGCCCATGCGGCAACTTTGCTGTGCGAGCCAGTTTTGCGTCCATCCGCTGTCGGGAATCAGTTTCGCCGTGACGTAGGCCAGCGCGAGGAAATGCAGCAGGCGCACGGGGGACAGGTCGGTCTTGCTGATGGGGTACAGGAAGTTCTGCAGGCTCGCCGGCACCACGGCATCGTGTATGCCCGGCCAACGCCACAGCACGGTCAATACACCCGCGACCACGACATACAGCGCCGCACCGACAAACAACGGCTGGCGAATCAATGGACGCGTTTCGGGCAAGCGCGGGCGCTGGCTGTGAATCGCAGCGGCACCGCCGAGCACGAACAGCAACTGCCAGGCGACCGGGTTGAAATACCACACGCCGTCCTTGATGGCCGCCAGGTTCCAGCCGGCCAGCGGCACCATCAGATACAGCGCCAATGACATCGCGACCACCACCCAGGCCTTGCGCACCAGCAGCGGCAGCACCAGGGGCAAGCCAGCCAACAGCACGATGTATAGCGGCAACGGGTCCATCAGGTTCGGCTTGAAGCGCAACAGCAGTTCATCGATCAGGGCCTGTTGCGGGTTGCTGATGAAGTGATGCATGCCCATTTCCTCCACCAGATCCCGTGTTTCCACGTGGCTGTTGGCGAAAAACACAATGCCCATCAGCATCGCCAGCAGGAAGATATGCACCACGTAGAGCACCCACGCCCGGCGCAGGATTTTCACGCAGGCGATCAGAAAGCCCTCGCGCGCCAGGACTTTGCCGTACGCCAGGACGGACGCGAAACCTGCCAGAAACACGAAGACCTCGGCCGCATCGCTGAAACCGAAGTTGCGCAGGGTGATTTGCCCCAATGGGTTGTGGGGCACGTGATCCCAAAAGATGAAGATCAGTGCCAGGCCACGAAAGAAGTCGATCCGGTGATCGCGCGTTAACGTCATGACAGCAGGCTCGTAACAGCGGGAAAAATGGTATTGGCCGCGAGGGCAAAGGCCACGCGACCGATCGGCGGCGCGCAGGGTGGACTGATTCGCGGGCAATTGCAAAACCGGGATATTACCGGATGTCTCTGGCGTTGCTTCAAGGCTCAACCGCTGGTCTGAAAGGTTCAAAAACCTGCGATTTCTGACAGTAGACAGGCTCCAATATTCATGGGAAACCTAACGTTCTAAGACAGGGGCCTCACATGAGACAGTTGTGGAAAGGGTTGCCCAGCTACACGGTGATCGGGGTCGCCAACACCCTGATTCACTGGCAGATCTTTTTCCTGCTGAGCGTTGCAGCCAGCCTCAGCCAGGCACTCAGCAACCTGGCAGCCTTCTGCGTGGCTGCGTCGTTTTCCTTCTACATGAATGCGCAATTTACCTTCGCCGCCAGTGCCTCGGTCGGCGGTTATCTGCTGTTTGTATCGGGCATGGGGGCATTGAGCCTGGGGGTCGGCCATCTGGGCGACGTCTGGCGATTGCATGGTTTGCTCACCGTGGCCCTGTTTTCGGCGTTGAGCCTGGTGTTTGGTTTCCTGTATTCCAAATACGTGGTGTTCCGCGAGCGTGATCAATGAAACTCTCGCTCATTGTCCCGGTGTTCAACGAAGAGCAGTCCATCAACCTGTTTTATCAGGCGGTGCGACGGGAGTTGAAGCTCGGCGACGCCGAAATCGAGATCGTCTTCGTCAACGACGGCAGCTCCGACCGCACGGCCGAACAGGCTACGGCACTGGCTCAGGCTGATGAACAGGTGCTGCTGATCAATTTCTCGCGCAACTTCGGCAAGGAACCGGCCCTGTTTGCCGGCCTGGAACACGCCAGCGGCGATGCCGTTATTCCCATGGATGTCGATCTGCAGGACCCGATCAGTGTCATCCCGTTATTGGTCGAGCAATGGCAGAAGGGCGCCGACGTGGTGCTCGCCAAGCGCCGCAATCGGGACGTCGACGGCTACCTCAGGCGCCACAGTGCGTCGATTTTCTACCACGTGCTCAATCGCATCGCCTACACCCGGATCGAGGAAAACGTCGGGGACTTCCGGCTGATGGATCGCAAGGTGGTCGACGTGATCCGCTCCCTGCCCGAGCACCAGTTGTTCATGAAAGGCGTGCTGTCGTGGGCCGGGTTCAACACCGTGGTGGTGGAGTTCGAGCGGGCCGGGCGGGTAGCGGGGAGCAGCAAGTTCAATGGCTGGAAGCTGTGGAACCTGGCCCTGGAAGGCGTGACCTCGTTCAGCACCGTGCCGCTGCGTTTGTGGACTTACGTCGGTGGCGGCATTTCGATTTTCGCGGTGCTTTACGCGGTGTACATGGTGCTGGACAAGATTTTCTTCGGCAACAGCGTCCCCGGTTATCCGTCGTTGATGACCGCGATCCTGTTTCTCGGTGGCGTGCAACTGATCGGCATCGGTATCCTCGGCGAGTACATCGGTCGCATCTACATCGAGGCCAAGCACCGGCCGCGCTATGTGATCAAGGACATCGTCGGCGGCAAAGACCGGGGCGGGCGTTAGCATGGGCCGGTTCAGCGACTTCTTCGTTCGCGAGCTCAGCCGGCATCAGGTCTGGCGGTTTTTTCTGTTCGCCACCTTTGTGTATGTCCTGCCGTTGATCCTCGCCGATTATCCCTACATCGATGACAACTGGCGCTCGCTGTCAGCGGGCATGGCCTGGGCCGAACAGGGCCGACTCTTCACCCAGCTGTTCTACAACGCGCTGACCTTCAGCCATGCCGCGCCGAACATCTTTCCCTTGCCCTTGCTGATCGCCACGCTGGCCATGGCATCGGCACTGACCAGCCTGACGTTCCACTACTTCCGCCAGCCCAAAGTCGCTTGTTGCCTGGTGCTGTTGCCGCTCTGGTACAACCCGTTCTTCCTGCAGAACCTGTCCTATCAATACGACGGTCCCACCACGACCCTCAGCCTGGTGGCGGTGATCTACGCCATCACCTTTCGTCACCCGTGGCGCAGCGTGCAATGGCTGGTGCCCTCATTTTTGATTGCGCTGGCGCTGGGGTTGTATCAGATCAGCCTGAATGTGTTCCTGGGCCTGTGTTGCCTGGAATTGCTCAGGGCCGCCAACGATAAAACCGCCCCGGTGCCATGGCGCGACCTGCTGGGCTGGAAAGCCGCCCAGGTCATCCTCGGCGGGTTGATCTACAGCGTCAGTGCTGGTCCGTACATGGACTCCAATCGCACATCGTTGCTCGATTGGACGGGGCATCCTTCATTGCAGATCCAGATCAACATTGGCCGGGTCCTGGAAAAAGTCGTGCTGCTGTTCCATGGTGGATGGCTCTGGGTGTTCGGCGGGTTGCTGTTGCTCGCGATAGCCGGGGCAGTGCGGTTGGGACTGAACGTAGCGGCGCGCCATGACAGCGGAGCGAAGAACCTGTTGATCGGCCTGATGTGTTTGCTGACATTGCCTGTGGTGACGCTGCTGGTGTCCGGTGTCGCGCTGTTTTTCCGCGACTTCAACGAAGGCGCCCGCACCTTGATGGGCTTCGCCGTGCTGCTGGTATTGCTGTTCTACCTGGGGCATCTGGCGCTGGCGTCGATCCATGAACGCCTGCCACTGTTGATGATCATTCCGCTGCTGGCGATGCTGTCGCTTTCGTTCGCCTATGGCCGGGTGCTGACCGTGCAGAAAACCTTCGCGTCCACGGCGCTGGCCAGCCTTGATTACGACATTGCCAGCCGTCAGGCACTGCGTGAGGCCAAGCGGATCTACATGTCGGTGAGTTATTCCGACTACTGGTTGCTGGCGGCATCGGGTTCGTTCAAGCAGCTGCCGGTGCTGCACTACCTGCTCAATACCGACTTTTACATGCTGGCCGAGAATCTGCCGAAAGCGGGCATCACCAACGTGGTGGCGGAGCGGGAGCGGCGCAATGCGACGCGGGTGGGTTATCAGGGCTATGCGCCGCTGGTGGACAGCCAGTTCTACCGGATTTACCTGATCGGTGATTACGGTTTCATCGTGATGAAGGAACCGACCCCGAGCAAAACCCTGCGTTGGTGACGCGCGATTTTGATCGGGGGAGGCGAGGTCATGCAGCCGCTATGTCTTGGGGCTCGAAACTGTCGGCCCGGGCCATCTGCCACATCCGCGAGTAGAACTCGCCGTTCACTTCGCCGGTCAGCAACTCGCCCGGTTTGAGGAACACATGCAGCTGCGAGAACAACTTGATCTCGGTCGCCGACATGCGTCGCACCAGATGCTTGGCAGACAACTGCGACGGATGTTCGAGTCCGGCGGCGGCGAGCATTTCCGCCAGGGCCTTGAGGGTGTTGCGGTGGAAGTTGTAAACCCGCTGGGCCTTGTCCGGCACCACCAGCGCGCGCTGGCGCAGGGTGTCCTGGGTGGCGACGCCGGTCGGGCATTTGTTGGTGTGGCAGCTCTGCGACTGGATGCAGCCGAGGGTTATGCCCCCCAAAATTCAACTATTCATCTGAGAGTGAGTGAATGAGCGTAGTCCTAATAGTTGAGTAACTATTTGCAGCGGTGGCTAGGTAGCTGACGTTTTTGGCAAATGGATCGAGCGGTGATGGCATTCTGCATTCAACCTCGTCATTATCAGGCCATCATGCGCATCAGTCTCTCCTCTTCCCGAAGGGGCTTGCGTTGGGCCTTACCAAGGAAAGGAAAAGTGTCGTCATCATCAGGTAGCTCACCTCTCAGTGATGTAATAGATCAACTCTTAGATCAGTCACCCTTGGATGACTTCGTCAGATGTGCTTTGGATTTCCCCCCTCAGCCGCCTGGCCTCCCCCCGAAGATGGCGCTGCTACATGTACGCTTCCAGGAAGACGTTCCAAACACTCTTTCACTTGCCGATTTTTTGAGTAGCCAAGCGGTGAACTATGCCCTGAGCCGTCGGCGACGCGACGCCTACTTGGCGGCTCTGAGGTCAGGTACGAATGGTGACTTGTCATTGACTAGTCAAATCAGCAGAGCAGTGAAGAGCGCATTTATACAGTTTCGAAAGGAATATCCTTCAAGAGCTAGCGAGGTGGGAGAAGTCCTTGCGTATTGCGTTGCTGTTCATCACCTCAACGCTGCGCAGCTTGTTGCCAAGATGTCGCTGAAAACCTCGGCTAACATGCCAGTCCATGGCCTTGATGGCATCCATGCCTCCGTTACGGATGGCAGGCTGAATATTTATTTTCTAGAGTCAAAACTGGCCAAGACTGCCGCAAGCGGTACGGCAGATTACGCGGAGTCAGTTGCTGGCTTTGGTACCAGTCAAAAGCAATACATGCAGGAATATGGGCTTGTTAGAGATTTGGGGAATCTGGATGCGTTGGCAACTGCGGACAAGGAGCTTCTTATGGAGTATTTGGATGTATTTGCAAAGCCTAATACCCCAAGGCGTGAGCGATCTGTAGGCGTTGTCTGCTACTCTGAAACGAATCATTTCGCGAATACGATACCAGTTGATGATGATGGGCCGCTCGACAGGCATGAAAGTCACTTTGGAGCTCTATATGTAAATGATCACGGTCGGCATCACAAAAATGCAAGTGGTCAATTATTGAAGCACGGTGTTGATCAAAGAAAGTGCATGTTATATTTAGTAGCCGTGCCGGATGTAAATGAACTGAGGGAGCAGTTTTACGAGTCCTTGGGGATTCTTGCCGCTCCGGCGGACTCAGTACTCAATGATTCTTCAATATGTGAGGATCAAAAGGATGAGTAGTTTTGCATCTGAGCTGTCGGCGCGTTTGATTGTGAACTCCGAATTTAAAAAATCGCTTGGCGAGCTTCGCGCTTCCGGTGCAGCAAGTACATTGCCAGTTGACGTAGAAAATACAAACTCAGTGCCTGATCATGAAGCTTTGGGAAAGCTTTTGTATTGCGCATCCGTATTTGCTCAATCCCCAGTAGAAGTTCATTTGGGTCTAGCTCAGGCTATTGCGTTCAATGCCATGCTGGTGAGCCAAGACTCTACCATTTTGGAACGATGCTCAGCAATATTGGCCGAGTTAGGAAACTTTCCCGGAATTAAATACGCTGAACAAACTTTCAAATCTAGGTTGACAAGCCTTACTGGCATGATTCAGCGGAACGTGATTGAGTATCTCAATACAATTCATGTTCACGGCCAGAGTATCGCTTTAACCGACTACCAGAAGACAGTTTGGGATTCGTTGGATAGTGGGAATTCTCTTGCGATATCGGCGCCAACATCTGCTGGAAAATCATTTCTCGTTATCGAGCATCTGTGTCGTCGCGCCATTACGATGTCTAATTACGTTTTCGTATACATTGCCCCGACGCGAGCGTTGCTGGCAGAGGTTTTAGTAAAGATCAAAGAACGGCTCGCAACCTGTAGCGATATTCGCGTGACGGACATCCCGACATTTGAGCAGGTTTCAAGACAGATATTCGTTTTGACTCAGGAGCGATTTCAAGCATTACTTTCTACTATGTCTGCAAAGATCGATTTGATAGTGGTGGATGAGGCGCAGAACTTGTCGGATGGCGCGAGGGGCATGATTCTTCAAGACTGCATAGAACAGTGTTTTGAGCGATACTCCCGCACACACGTAGTGATGCTGGCCCCCGGAGCAGATGGGTTCAAAGCAGCACTAGAAAGCCTAGGTTTGCCACAGGTTACGGAGATCGCTACCACCGTCTCTCCCGTTCTTCAAAATCGTATCGTAGTGACTAAAGTCCGAGGCGTTAATCAGCTAGAGTTTAAGCTACTCTCTGCCAACAGTGCCGTATCAATTGGAACCATGGTATGTGAGGTTGGCTTAGAAAGCCCAGAGGCCCGATTAGCCGCCGTTGCGCTTGAGCTCGGCAGTAGCGGAGGCTCGTTGGTCTACGCTAAGACACCTACTGAGGCTGCGAAGCTGGCTGCTTCAATATCTCTTGGTGTTACAGATGCAAATGCAATTGGTAAAAATGATGATCTGATCGCGTTTATAAAAGATCATATTCACCAGGATTATCATTTAATTAATATGGTGCAGAACGGAGTTGCGTTTCACTACGGCCAGATGCCCGCTTTGCTTCGTGATGCGATAGAAACGGCGTTTCGTAAGGGAACTATTAAGTTTCTGGTATGTACTACAACTCTTTTTCAAGGGATCAATCTCCCTGCTCGCAACGTTTTTATTGATACGCCGGCTCGGGGGAGAGGTGATAAGCAAAACCTTGATCCAGCCCTTTTATGGAACTTTGCAGGCCGAGCAGGTCGCATGGCGAAAGACATTGTTGGCAATGTTTTTTTGGTGAATTATGACTCATGGAGCGAACAGCCCATGGATCATTTTTCAAAGTTTACGATCAAGTCTGCGCTAACTGAGGCCATCACTTATGGTGCTGCCGACGTCCTGCATGTACTTGAGAATAAATCACTTTCTAGTAAACCTCGTGATGAAGCTCATAGAAGTTCTGTTGCTTCAGCTGGGATGCTCATCAGCAAAGCCAGGCAGGGCGACATTCACGGATTCCTTAGTCGAGTGGCGCCTGAGTTGGATATTTTGGATTCGTATCGTCTTAGTGAAGCCTCACTCAAGGCGTCGGAGGAAATAGCCCTGCCGTCAACTGTCCTCAGCACTAACTGGACATTGGATTTATTTGCACTCAATGATCTGATGTCTTTTTTGAAGATGAGGGCGGCAGATGGAGCGTTAGATTCTTATATTCCAAAAAATCCATCAGAGCTTGGTAGTCGATCCATTTTGCATTATCGTGATATTTTTAATATCATGTTTAAATTAATAAAGGGATTTGGTGGTAACTTTGGTGGGTATGTTGCACGGATCGCAGTAAGGTGGATGGAAGGTAAGCCTTATCCGGTGATCATTAAGTATGAAATAAAGTCTAAGTCGGATCAGCTGCAGAGGAAGCGCGACATCGAAAGTATGTATGTGCGCACTATTGCTGGCTATAAGTCAAGAAAAATTGCGGATGTTAATCCTAGTAAAGTGATCAAAGATACTTTTGATACTATAGAAGATGTAGTGCGATTCCAGCTGGTTCAGATGGGCAAGGCCTATGTCGATATTCTGACCTATGTCCTCGTAGAGGGAGGACTTAGTCATCGAGTACCAGAGATATTTGATTTTGCTTTAGCGCTAGAGTTAGGTGTCAGCACTCCGACTGGACGAGCATTTCTTGAGTTAGGACTTTCGCGAATCGCAGCATCTGAGCTTCAGAGGCTGGTGCCGGATAGTAATCTTGATGTTACAAGGGCAAGGCAGCTGATAATGGAATTCGATCACACACCCTTTGCTCTAAGTCAAGTCATCGTGGATGAGATAACCAAAATTCGCGTGGCTATGTCTAATTAATCATCAGTATGAGATTACTTTTCTCTGAGCCAGGTTTCCACCGATGAGAACCTGGCCAAGGATCCTCTACTAAATTTCGCAGCCTGAGAATATTAAGTAGACTGGATTGAGATGTTCCGGGGGAGCCTCGAAGCTAATTATTGTTGCCCGTACCGATGCACCTTGGAACTGGCCAATCCAAGCCTCTGCGCCACTTCAGCCTGACTCAATCCTAAAGCCTTCAGCTCTCTCTCTCAGCATCGGCATTCTTGGTATTGCCAGGGCTTACTCGGAGTCCTCTTTTTCATGTTTTTGCCCACAAACTGACTTCGAAGAAACCCCCGCGCCTTATCTCCAGAAATCGTTTCGCTCGGTCGTGCCCCAAGGATTGGCGCAGGATGATCAGGAAAATGGAGGTCTCTGCTCGTATCACGCTGAGCTTCAGCGTGTCGAAGCCCAATTACACACCCTTTCACACCCAATTAACGCCATTAAGTCGGCTTACTCTTAGAGGGCGCCTCTATTAGCAAGTTGTCTCTACGAAAAGTCCTTGTGCCAAAGCCGTCCAACTGTTGATTTTGGCAGTCCCAAAATCTTGATCACCTCAGCTTGGCTGCGTCCTTCTTTTTTAAGCTCCTGGACTGCTTCCCATTTTTTCTCCGCTGCCACGGTTTGCGGATGAGGGAGCTTCTCGGGTTGAGCAGGGAGTGAGGCATCGAGCAGCTCGATAGCGTTCAATTCCTCCATGGTTAATAGAAGAACTTCTCTGGCGGTTTTCTGGTGTTTAGCGGCGTGAACGAGCGCTAGCAATGAAACAGGATGCAGCCTGAGGGCTTCGGCGAGTTCTTCACTGACTTCGAGGGTCGGTGATGTCCTGGCAGCTTCAAGCTGGCTTACGTGTGACGGTGTGACAGTCTTAGCAACGTCGTGCTGCGACAAACCCTGCCGAGTCCTCAGCAACTGTAATACCGCTGCAAACGCATGGCGAAGCAACATCCTGACTCTCCCCAAAGCAGGACGGTATGCCGCGATTGCGCAGGCCCATACAAATCTATATATTTACTTGGATGGGACTTTGCGTTGACGGGTTTTTGTTTCAGCAGCGCGATCCCGCTGAAGGACGTAGTCCTGTCTCAATGAATCGGGGCAAACGGATCTGGACACGACTCGTAGACTCTCAGCCGGAGCCGCTAACTCATACAAACAATAGCTATGTATTGCCAAAATGTTTGAGCTAGATCTCTGTCAACGTCGGTCGATTCGCCGCACCGCAAAACCAGGAAACCTGCACCATGTTTATTTCAGATGAGGCTTGTATGGTCGGCTTACCGGGCTTCCCCGGGCCTGGCCGCACGGCTTGGCGGATGGTCGAGCGACATTCGGAAGATTTTTGGTATCACGTTCGCTTTCGCAATTGTGAAGGAGCGAGGGCTCGGTTCAAAAAATTGATGCCATCAGACCCTTCGATGCTGAAACACCTACTCTCGCAGCGGAGCCCAGAGCACAAGATTGAGGTGGTTCAGGTTGTGACTCCCCCTTGCATGAATGGGAGTTCTTTAGAACGTATGGAAAAGTTGATCAGTGCGATCGTCGGCTACGACGGAAACGGTGAGTGCGTACTGCTTCATAAAGTCGATAGCGGAGCAATCTACAGCAGCTCTCCCGGTGTGACCGACGCAGGTTTGCTCAGCAATATTCGAATGATTTACGACGCCACGACTGCTGCCGGGAAGCATTTCCATAGCACCAACTATCAGACCCCAACAAGAGTGACGCTCTGATAGAGGCAAGTGAACCCTGCCACGACAACACCACCAGATGGTTAATCCATGAAGCTCCAAATCTACTCAGATCTGCACCTCGGTTTCGCTCGATTCGAGCCCGCGCCAAGCGACGCAGACGTAGTCATTCTCGCTGGTGACATTGATATCAAATCGCGCGGCGTGGTTTGGGCGAACGACACATTCCAGTGCCCGGTGATCTACGTTTGCGGAAATCATGAGTACTACGGCGGCCACATTGATCACACGCTGCGGAAGATGAAGGAGGTGGCAGCTCCTCACGTGCACGTACTCGAGAACGAAACGCTGATTCTTGATCACACCCGGTTTTTGGTGACAACGGCGTGGACAGATTACTCGTCTACTGGCGATGTCGTTGCCTCGAAACGCGCTGCATGGGAATGCATGAATGACTTCGCTGTGATCAGAGCCGATGAGGGTTATCGGCGTTTGTACCCGGATGACCTGATCGCTAAATCAAAGGCTGCTTTTGCCTGGCTAACGCAAGAATTGGAAAAGCCCTTTGACGGACAAACTGTTGTCGTTACCCACCATGCACCTTTGTTGGATTACGTAGGTGACACGCTTCGTGAAAACTTGATTGCAGCCTATGCGAACGATTGGCCCGAGCTTTTGGATAAGGCTGACCTTTGGATCTATGGGCATACCCACGTCGCCGCGGATTTCCACAAGAATGGGTGCCGTGTGGTTTCCAATCCTCGCGGCTATCCGAATCAACAAACCGGTTTCAATCCGGATGTTCTGATCGAGATTTGATGAATAGTCGTTCACCAACGAACCTCAGCGAACTGAATTTCGCTGCGTACGAATTCAGGAAAATTACATGGTCACGTTAGAAGAAATCTCGCGTCTGCTTTACGGCGCAGGTGAGGAAATGCCTGGCTGGCAAGGCACCCAGGACGAGCTAATTGCATTGGCCGCTAAAGCGTTCCCGGGAAAGGCATTTTGTGTAGTGCGGCAATGGATTTTGATCGACCTCACGGTTAACTCGGATGAGAAAGAAAAGCTAAGCGGGCTTGGTCTACTTCCAGCGACGCTTTTCGCTCACGAGATAGTCCTGGACAGCAAAGGACGCTTCCAGCCTCAAATGTGGGTTCGCAGCAATTTCGGTGTGTCTTTCACCGAAGGCTACATGTTTGAAACCAACAATACGGTCTACCTCCTTCTAGGGGCAGGGCAGAGAAAAGAGGCTAGCATTGGTGCTGCTTTTTCGATGAAGGCGGGGTAAGCGATGCTCGTCGACAATTTATACAGAGTCGTTTTGGAGCCTGGGTTGGATGTCTGAAATTATCGAAGTCGAATTTCATAGTAAGTATCTCAGTGACTTTCAAATGAGTCGCCTCGTACAAGCGAGTCTCCGAAAATACACAGTGGGCATTACGGCTTTTATCAGTGATGCAGTGATCATTGATGATAGGTGCCTTGGCGTGTCTTTCGATCACCTGCAGCAAGACGACGCGTATCGAACAGCCAATGGCGGAATTGTTCGCACGGAAAGAATTCAGAGAGCATGGAAAGAAGGGCGTTTTTGGCTTCTCGAGACGCGAGAAGGAAATTACCTCATTGGTAGCTTCAAACGTGGGGGTGGGCGACGGAGTTTTCTTGAGTTGCTTCGTTCCGGTGAACGTCTCCAATCTGAGGATTGAATGTTCTGGTGGAGTGGAACTGCATGGCAGCTGATGAACGCTGGACAGTTGCTCGGGCAACGAGAAATTTCGATGAGTTGCTTGAGAAGGTAATCATGACGCGTAAACCGATTTTCATCGATGGTGAGCAAAGGAGCGCTGTGTTGATCTCGATCGGAGAGTGGAACGCCATCCAGGACAACCTCAGACCTCGCGCTCCGTCCGACCTCTGAACAATCGCTTATTAGGCCTCCCACGAATTTAATCAGCAGCGCTCCGAGTTAGCCGTGTGGAGCGCTTCAAACTGCCTCTATCCTGTGATGCTCATTTTGCTGTCGGACGGATTCACCGCTCACCTTGGCTCAGTAACCGTACTCGTTCAGCAGTTTCTGCAAAAACTCTCGCCGCCGTTGGACGATGCTCAAAATAAGATAGTCGCGCTCGGTGTCTCTCGTCGACAAATGCCCAGCGTCCACAAGGCCATGGATGTAGCCCTCGGCCTTACCTCTTGCTTCGAGCAATGCATCGATGGACGTGCTTTTGTATATGTCTTCAGCGATGAGCTGCCACCGCTTTCTCTGGCGGTGCCCAATGGGGTCATCGGAAAATTTCGGTGCGTTGATCAGGTTGTTGAAATCGGCACGTGCGTTTGTTGTGTTCAAGCGAATTCTCGGAACGGTGGTAACTGAGCGGAGGCTATCATGCGCACACTAAGTCGCCTGCTGTTGGCTGGGTTTTGTAGGCGCTGGCGTGAAAAGACGATTTCACTGAGGGTGCTCGCTATCGGTTGCGTCTTTGAATATTGAGGTGCACGCAGGCAGTGCTATTCAGCGATTACATTTCTAGCCTGGAGTTCGATATGGGATACCTCAGCCTAGAGGACATCTACCCCGATGACGTAGAAAAATATGGCCATCTGCGGGTGGGAATGACTGATCTCCATGTAAAGGATAATCACGCCATTTATGGTGTGGTTACGCGTGGCGAATACCGCGAGCTGACCAGTAGGTTACTGCGTGACGAAGCGGTGCAAATGATCATCAGCGCTAAGCTCGCCGCATTGCCCAAGGACTACGATCCGTGGATTCGGCGGATCGAACGCAATCGCGCCTTGCGCGCTAGGTATGGGGACAAACTCGATCCCTGGGGGGACGACTGACGTTGCAAAGGATAAGGCGTTGAAGATATTCCTCGATTGCGAATTTACCCAGCTTAATCCGGACTCGAAGCTGATATCCCTAGCAATGGTTTCGGAGTCAGGCAAAGAGTTTTACGTTGAGCTGACGGATAGCTATACAGTCGAGGAATGCAGTGATTTCGTTATCCAGAACGTTTTACCGCAGCTCGATCCGCTGCGACATGGTCAGTCGCTTGTCGAAGCTCAAGCCTCGCTTCGAAGGTTCCTAGGCTGCTTCGGCGAGGAGCTTGAGGTGTGTTCAGATGCGCCACATTGGGACTGGGATTTTTTCTGTGATCTCGCTTGTGCAGGTCATCAACCATGGCCAGTTCAGGTTGTGAGTCAACCGACCAACCTTACAAGTCTTTTGAATCACGTGAATGCGGAAGCTCTTGAACAGGTAGAGCTGTCTGATCTGCCGCACCATGCGTTGCTAGACGCGCGAATGCTTGCAGAGCTCTTCAAGATCTTGGCCTCCCGGCTTGTTTTGTCACCATAGATGCGCAAGCCGATCAGCTTTGGACGGTGTGCTGCAGGTAATTCGAGTTTCACCAACGGTGGGGAAGTGGCAAAACTGGATTATTCCAAATTATGGCTCAGCCATAATTATTGCTCAGCCATAATTTTTCACTTCAAAAAGCCCCTCTAATCGGAGCAACACGTCGTCATCCAAATAGGCGAAATTCCCGCAGTTGCTGCGATGTCGAACAGCAGATAAGGTTGAGTCATGAATGATCCTCGCATCCCCATCATCACTTCTGAGAACTGCGTTCAGAGCGAGACCGCGCCAGTGCGTACTGAACCGATGGAAGCTCATCCCTTCGTATCCCGAACTCTCGAACTATTGGCTGCTGAGATGAATGCGTATCCGGAGCGCTTGCTGCCTGTGGATACGCGGTTGGTCACCCGCATAATTTCGCTAGTCGGTCAGGCTGATGTTGACCTGAATACGCCGCTCTGCGCAGAGGACGAATAAATCAGGGCAGCAAACCTCAACTTGCATACACGTAGCTCCCTGACTCTGAATTCAAATTGTGGTTTTCGGTGTATTGTTAGGTGACTAACTACCTAGAGAACGACCATGTCCAAGCTCGCAGAATTTCGCCAACTGGAAAAGCACCTTGCCGAACAGCTCCAAGCTCTCGAAGCCCTGAAAGGCGATGCTGGCCTCAAGAAAGAAATCGAATTTGAATCGAAACTGCGAGCTTTGCTCGCCGAGTACGGTTACAGCCTACCGAATGTGATCGCTCTGCTTGACCCTCAAGCTGGCCGTCGTGCTCCAGCCGTCGACTCCAAAGCCGGCCCCCGTAAGCCTCGCCAGGTAAAGGTCTACAAGAACCCACACACCGGCGAAGTCGTCGAAACCAAAGGCGGCAACCACAAGACGCTGAAGGAATGGAAAGGACAATACGGCTCCGCCACCGTCGAGTCTTGGCTGACCAAGTGAGTTTGGTTTGAGTACAAAAAGGGCCCAGCAAGGGCCCTTTTTATTAGTGCAGCGTTCAACAGATTTGCTACGCCGGTAGCGCTCTAAGCTTTAGCGCACTTCCTCCCGGCAGCCGGCCCGATCTTCCGAGATGCACGGCCGGTATTGATTTCAAAATGTGTCTATCAATTGGAATTTTCAGCGCCAATGTCAGGAATTACGTGGCGTTGCGTCTATTCATGAGCCGCGCTCATAGGCATATGTTGACTGAGCGGCGTAGTCGCTTTGCCTCGTCGCAGCTAGATTCGCGCTAAGCCAATTAAGCAGGATCAGCCGATGGCTATCGAATGCGTCAATACGATTGAAATACGTCTTTTCGAGACCGCTGAATCGACTTTCGAAGAAACCGCCAAGTCTTGCATCGGAACACTTCAAGATTCCGCTGGGTGTCTCGACTACACCCTGACTCGAAGCACGCGAGAGGCCGGTCTTTGGTGGCTCACCGGCTATTGGGACAGTGAATCCAAAATGACCCTATCGTACGAAAGCGTGCCCATGATGCAGTTGCTCAACTGCCTGGTCGAAGAGGGCGCAAGCCTGAATTTCTGGAGCTTTGTTCCCCAGACGGCCGTAACTCATGGCGATTAACGCGCAGATGCTGCACGGCATCGATCTGAATAGCTTGCTGACGTTTTTGCTGGTTTACCACGAGCACAGTGTCAGCCGCGCCGCTCTTCGTCTCGATATCAGCCAGCCAGCCGTCAGCAACACGCTGGCCAAACTACGGATCTACTTTCGTGATCCGCTGTTCATTCGAGACGCCGGAGCTCTGGTTCCAACGCGACGAGCTCGAACGATAGCTGACGAACTCACGCCAGCGTTCATGCACATCGAAGTTGCCCTAGGGCACTCCCAGTCGAAGAGCTGAACTGAATTCAACTTTCGTCGATTAAGTAACCGGAGCCATCAGTGCTGATACGTACCGTGATGGTGGCCTTGCGCCACCCCTATACTTTTGTCGTGATGGCATTACTCGTTTTGATTGTCGGCCCGTTAACGGCCTCGCGTACACCGACCGATATTTTTCCGGAAATTCGGATACCAGTGATTGCCGTGGCCTGGCAGTACACAGGGTTACCGCCAGACCAGATGGCAGGGCGAATCTCTACAGTTTTTCAACGCTTGCTAACCGCGTCGGTTAACGACATCGAGCACATAGAATCCAACACGTACCCGGGCGTGGGCGTCGTTAAGATCTTTTTCCAGCCGGGTGTAGATATTGCTGTTGCAAACGCGCAGATCACGGCCGCCTCGCAAGTCGCGTTGCGGCAGATGCCTGCTGGTATCCAGCCGCCTGTGATCCTCAACTACAACGCTGCCACTGTGCCGATCCTGCAACTGGCGCTTTCGGGTGAGGGCTTATCGGAGCAGCAACTCTTCGACCTGGGTATGAACACTGTTCGGACGCCCTTGATTACCGTGCCTGGTGTAGTGATGCCTCTGCCTTATGGTGGCAAACAACGCCAAGTTCAGATTGACGTCAACCCTGAAGCGCTGCAGGCCCGTGGACTTTCGGCTCAGGATGTTTCTGCTGCGCTGGCTGCCCACAATATCCTGGTGCCGATTGGCACACAAAAGATCGGCGAGTTGGAATACACCCTGCAGCTCAATGGTGCTCCGTCGGCGATCGACGATCTGGGGTTGCTGCCTGTCAAAGTTGTTGACGGCAGCACGATCTATCTCCGTGACGTCGCCGATGTCCATGATGGCAATGCTCCGCAGACCAATATTGTCCACGTCGACGGAAGCCGTTCGGTGTTGATGTCGGTGCTCAAGAATGGATCGGCATCAACGCTGGCCATCGTTGATGGCATTCGAGCACAGATCGAAGCCCTCAAGCCAGGTTGGCCCGAGGCGCTGAATGTTCAACCCATCAATGACCAGTCGCTGTTCGTGCGTGCGGCAATCAAGGGTGTAGTCCTGGAAGGCGCTATCGCTGCTGTGCTAACGAGCGTAATGATTCTGCTGTTCCTCGGTAGCTGGCGGTCGACCCTGATCATTGCGGTGTCGATCCCACTGGCGATCTTGGGTTCGTTGATCATCCTGGCTGCCTTGGGTGAAACCCTCAATCTGATGACACTCGGCGGTTTGGCGCTAGCCATCGGCATCCTGGTGGATGACGCAACGGTGACTATCGAGAACGTCAACTGGCACTTGGAGCAGGGCAAGGACGTCGAGACCTCGATATTGGACGGGGCACGCCAGATCGTTACGCCTGCTTTCGTGTCGCTGCTTTGCATCTGTATCGCGTTTGTTCCGATGTTCTTTCTCGAAGGCGTTTCGCGGTATCTGTTCGTACCGATGGCCGAAGCAGTGATCTTTGCCATGATCTGTTCCTTCATTCTGTCCAGGACGCTGGTACCGACCATGGCCAAGTACCTGCTGCAGCCGCATCAAGTACACCATGAGCCACAGCCGGTTGCACGCAACCCGCTGATACGCTTTCAAAGGGGGTTTGAGATCCGTTTCGACCGACTACGCCAGCGATATCAGCAAGTGCTCGAAAGCGCACTGCGCCGTCGCAAAGCGTTCCTCCTGGGTTTCATGGCGGTCGTGACACTGTCGTTCGGTTTGGTACCTTTTATTGGTAGCAACTTCTTCCCGACGGTGGATTCCGGACAAGTGCTGATGCATGTGCGGGTACCTGTGGGCACTCGGGTAGAGGAGACCGCCTCACGGTTCGCAGAGATAGAGGAGGCGATACGCAGCGTTATCCCTGCCGAGGAAATCACCACGTTGGTGGACAACATCGGCCTGCCACCGAGCAACATCAACCTGACCTACAACAATACCGGGGTCATGGGCTCCCAGGATGGCGATTTCCAGATCGCGTTGCGCACTGGCCATCAGCCCACGGCTGACTATGTGAAGAAGTTGCGTGAGGTTTTGCCTGAACGATTCCCGGACAGCACCTTTTCATTTCCTCCGGCGGACATCGTCAGTCAGATCCTCAACTTCGGTGCCCCTGCGCCTATCGACATTCAGATTCGGGGCAACAACGTAGAAGCGAACTTCGCCTATGCGCAGCAGTTGCTCAAGCGAATCCGCACGGTACCGGGGTTGGCCGATGCTCGCATCCTGCAATCAAACAAGGCGCCGGTATTCAATGTCGACCTGGATCGCACCCAGGCCCAGTTGCTGAACCTAACCACTCGCGATGTCACCAACAGCCTGGTCGTCAACCTGGCGGGAAGCAGCCAGGTAGCACCCACCTACTGGCTCAATCCTGCCAACGGTGTGAGCTACCCGATCGTGTTGCAGACACCACAGCCAAAACTGGACTCGTTAGCTGCCCTGGCCAATCTGCCTGTCGGCAACGGCAGCACGGCGAACGTCACCACGCTCGGTGCAGTGGCGGACTTCGAGCGAACGACCGGCAGCGGCATGGTCAGCCAGTACAACGTCCAATCGATGGTACAGATCCATGCGGCTACCCAAGACCGTGACCTTGGCGCCGTCGCCAAGGACATCCGGCAGATCATCGCGCAAATGGCCAATGAGGTGCCGCGCGGCAGCACGGTTAACCTGATGGGGCAGGTGCAGACCATGGAGCGCGCGTTTTCCGGTCTGCTGTACGGCCTGCTCGGCGCCGTCGTGCTGATCTACCTGTTGATCGTCGTCAATTTTCAATCCTGGGTTGACCCGGCGGTGATCGTTTCCGGATTGTCCGCTGCTCTTGCGGGAATCGTCTGGATGCTCTTTGCCACCGGTACCACCTTGTCTGTGCCTGCGTTGACCGGGGCGATCATGTGCATGGGCGTGGCTACTGCCAACAGTGTGCTGGTGATCAGTTTCGCTCGCGAACGCCTGCAGGAGCTGGGTGATGCGACCGCAGCAGCGCTGGAAGCCGGCATCGCACGCTTACGACCAGTGCTTATGACCGCGTTGGCAATGATCCTCGGCATGCTGCCCATGGCATTGGGCATGGGCGAGGGGGGTGAGCAGAACGCCCCACTGGGCCGCGCAGTGATCGGCGGTCTGCTGTTCGCAACCGTCGCGACTTTGTTATTTGTTCCAGTGCTTTTCAGCCTGGCTCACCGCAACGATTTCCGTACTGAACCCAAGCAGCACCTTGTTTCTGGAGCAATCTGATATGCCTGTGAAAGCCCTCGCGAACTTCAGCACATCCGGCCGCTTTCTGTTCATCCTCGGGGCGGTAGCGACTGCCGGCGTGATTATCATCGTTGGGATTGTTAGTCGCCACTCGCAAGCTGGCCAGTTGGAACAGATTGCGGAGCGTAAACGGATCGCTACGGTCGCACTGGTCATGCCCAGCCTTGTGACGCCAGCTTCCCTGCAGCTTCCTGGGCGTATCGAAGCTTGGTCACGCGCGCCACTGTATGCGCGAGTCAGTGGCTACCTTAAGGGTTGGGACAAGGACATAGGGTCGCCGGTCAAGGCTGGTCAGCTTTTGGCCGAGATTGATGCCCCGGATCTAGACCAGCAATTGCGCCAGGCCCGCGCAGAGTTGGCCACGTCCCGCAGTGAAATGGCATTGGCCAGCACCACGGCCAAACGCTGGGAGCAGTTGCGTGAGAGCGAAGCCGTATCGCTTCAGGAAGTTGAGGAGCGCCTCGGCGATTTCGCCACCAAGCGATCTCAGGTCAACGAAGCTCAGGCCAATGTAGACCGGCTGCAGGCGCTGCAGCGTTACACCCGAATCGTGGCGCCATTTGATGGAGTAGTGACTGCCCGCAACACGGACGTCGGCGCATTGATAAACGTCGGTATGACAGCAGGAAGCGAATTGTTCGTCGTCTCCGATGTGAGTCGGCTGCGCGTTTATGTCAGCGTCCCTCAGCGTCAACTTGCGTGGGTAAAAGTAGGTGGTCGCGCCAAGCTCAGCGTTCCCGAGCGTCCTGGAAAGACGTTCGATGCCACGGTGCAGTCGTTGGCCCAAGCGGTCGATGTGGGATCTGGGGCAATGCGCGTTCAACTCAGTGTGGAAAACGAGGGTAATGAACTGCTTCCAGGATCGTTCGCCACCGTGCAGTTTGAAGGGGTGCTTACACCCACCACGCTCAGTCTGCCACCTAGTGCACTGATCGTAAGTAAGAATGGCGTGCAGGTGGCGACGGTGGATGGAGTTGGAACAGTGCAGCTAAAGAAGGTCACGGTGGCTCGCGACTACGGCACTTACCTTGAACTCGCCGATGGAGTTAGCCAGTCCGACCAGGTCATTGCCAATCCGCCTGACGGATTAAGTTCGGGTGACCAGGTGCGAATTGCCCAGGTAGAGGCCACTGCAGCGAAGTAGATAAATGCACTACTCCCGGTAACGCAAAGCCTCCACCAAAAGAGCGAATGCAGGGGACACCTGGCGCCTGTTTGGATAATAAAGGTGGAAGCCAGGGAACCGAGGGCTCCAATCCTCAAGCACGTGGATCAAGCGTCCCTCTGCAATGTAAGGAGCGGCAATGTCCGTGGGCACGTAACTCAGACCAAAGCCGTCTAGTGCAGCGTCCAGTAGATGATAAACGCCGTTGTACGTGATTTGCCCTGAAACGCGAACCTTCAGAGTCTCGTTGTCTTTTTCGAATTCCCAGGCGTACAGACCACCATTTGTGGGTAGGCGCAGATTGTTGCATTGGTGCTGTACGAGATCACGAGGTGTCTGCGGCAGCGTGCGGGTAGCGAAATAAACGGGCGCCCCTACAACCGACATGCACAAGTCCGGGCCAATTCGAGTGGCAATCATGCCCTCGGCGACGTCTTCGCCGAGCCGGACGCCGGCATCGAAGCCTTGCGCTGCGATATCGACGAAGCTGTAGTCGCAGCAAACCTCCACTGAGATGTCGGGATACTCCGGTAAGAAACTTTTTAGCGCCGGACGCAGTACCAAGTCCAATGAATAGTCCATGGCGTTGATCCGGATCTTCCCGGTAGGAGTGTCTCGCAGATCACTGAGTAGCGCCAATTCGTACTCGATTTCCTCGAATCGTGGGCCAACCCTTTTGATCAGACGCTCGCCCGCTTCGGTGGGCGATACGCTGCGCGTGGTGCGGGTCAGCAGGCGCAGTCCCAATCGAGCTTCCAACGCCCGGACAGTATGGCTAAGGGCCGATTGTGATACGCCTAGTTTGGCTGCCGCCTTGGTGAAGCTGCGCTCCCGGGCTACCGCGAGAAAGGCAAGCAAGTCGTTAGCATTTTCCCGAAGCATTGATGAGCCCAGTTCATGAGGTTATGTGGATTCTACCTACTAATCACCTGTATCCGTAAAGGCTACATTCAAACGCTGCATCACCCACGCCAGGCTTCCCCCAATTCGAGGACATCCTATGTCTGCTGTTGGCTTTCCCGCACTCAGGGCACACAGACTGAAATATGCAACTTTGTTTCAAGTGATCGGCGTGGCGCTAATGCTTGTTGCATTCAGTGTTCGCGGTGAAGAGTTCTCATCAGTGACGGTCACCCCGGTGGGCTCTCAACCGTCCACTACAGGCCCTGCGGAATACTTCACAGGGAAGGCCCGAGTTGACTCACGGTTCCAGGGATCAAATGGTGCTCGCGTCAGCGGAGGTACCGTAACTTTTGAGCCTGGTGCTCGTACCGCATGGCACACCCATCCGTTGGGCCAGACGTTGATAGTCACTGCCGGTGTCGGCCTAGTGCAACAGGAGGGACAGGCAATTCATGTCATTCGCCCGGGCGACACGGTGTGGATTCCGCCTGGCGTCAAACACTGGCATGGCGCAACGCCCACAAATGGCATGAGTCATGTCGCAATCGCCGAGTTGCTCGAAGGCAGCGCGGTTCAATGGCTAGAGCAAGTGTCCGACGAAGACTACGCCAAGGCCTTTTGATTCACACCGCGCACCGCGTTCACCGCAGCGGCGACTGTTAAAGGTGGAACTTGATGACTGAGACTAAAGATTTAGACAAGCCCGAAGGTTCACCGGCTGCGGTGCTATCCGGCGTCACACCTTCACGACGTCACTTTCTGAAGTTTGGCGTTTCGGGAATCGCCGCAGCGACTGTGTCGACCTGGATCCCTGAAAGTGTGGTTGCTGCACAGTTGGCGCCACAAGTGATCGAAGACGAAGGCGCGCCCAAAGCGGGTGAGCAACGCATCCAACTGACGGTAAATGGGAAGTTACACAAGCTCAACGTCCCGGCTAACGCGATATTGCTGGACGTCTTGCGCGACCGCCTGCAACTGACCGGCACCAAGAAGGGTTGCGATCACGGCCAGTGCGGCGCGTGCACCTTATTGGTCAACGGTGTCGCGATCAACTCCTGCCTTTCAATCGCCATGCAGCACGATGGAGACAGCATCACTACCATTGAAGGCTTGTCCCAGGGAGACGACCTGCACCCAGTACAGGAAGCCTTCTGGGATCACGATGCATATCAGTGCGGCTACTGCACTTCAGGCCAGATCATGAGCGCCGTGGCGCTGCTCAATGATCCAAACATCGGCACTGACGATGCCAGCGTCAAGGAGGCCATGAGCGGCAATATCTGTCGCTGCGGTGCCTACAAGAACATTCTCGCGGCGATTCAGTCGGCACGCGGGAAGATGGGAGGGGCGGTCTGATGCGTACTTTCGACTATGCCCGCGCGCAATCGCCTGCTCAGGCCATCAGTAGCCATGCCGCACCGGGCCTGCCGTTCTATCTGGCAGGCGGTACTACGTTGCTGGATCTGGTGAAGCTTGATGTCATGCAACCCGACCGGTTGGTGGATATCAATCACCTCACTCTCAAGCAAATCGAGCCGCTTGCTGATGGCCGCGTGCGCATTGGTGCGCTGGTTAGCAATACCGAACTAGCGAGCCATCCGCTGATCCGCGATCGCTATGCCGTGTTGTCTCAGGCGATTCTGGCCGGTGCCTCTACGCAGCTGCGCAATAAGGCCAGCACCGGGGGTAATGTCATGCAGCGAGTGCGCTGCAACTACTTTCGCGACGGTGTATCGCCCTGCAACAAGCGCCAGCCTGGATCCGGCTGTGCGGCTATCGGTGGTCACAACCGCAGCGTCCACGCCGTGCTAGGTACCAGCGAGCAATGCATCGCGACGCACCCTTCGGACATGTGCGTGGCGATGGTCGCCATCGGTGCGCAGGTGACAGTGCAGGGCCCGAATGGGGAACGCGAGATACCCTTCGGCGATTTCCACATGTTGCCGGGTCAGACGCCCTGGATCGAACATGCGCTCCAGCCCCATGAGCTCATCACTCATGTGACTTTGGATGCACCGCTAGCGAATAGTCGCTCGGCCTACCTGAAACTGCGTGACCGGGACTCCTATCAATTCGCCCTGGCGTCGAGTGCCGTCGTTGTTGTGATGGACGGCCAGCGCATTACTGATGCACGGATTGCCTTGGGCGGGGTGGGCACCAAGCCTTGGCGAGCCCTCGAAGCCGAGCGTGCCCTGGTCGGCCAGAAAGCCGATATTGGGCTGTTTACGCAGGTGGGGGAGCGCGCCATGCAGGGCGCCCGCGCTTACGAGCATAACGCGTTCAAGATCCCGCTCGGCCAACAGGTCGTGACTCGCAACCTTCGCGATCTGACAGCATAGGAGCGCACTCTGATGAGCCAGTCCATAATCGGCACCCCGTATAAGCGTATCGACGGCCGCCTTAAAGTCACGGGCGCAGCACGCTATGCTGCAGACCATCCCTTTCCAGACATGGCTTATGCCTACGGCGTCTACAGCACGATCGCCAATGGCCGGGTCGTGGCCATCGATGACACACGGGCACGCGCGATGCCGGGCGTGGTCGCCGTTCTGCACCACGGAAACTTCCCCGCGCTGCACCGCACACCTGATGTAGCCATGACCTTCAAGGACATTCTCAGCGCCGCCAAGGTCGACGAGCGCCGATTGCCTTTCGAGGATGACAAGGTCGCCTATCCGGGCCAGTTTGTAGCGTTAGTTGTGGCTGATACCTTCGAGCAAGCCCGAGCGGCATCGCATCAGGTCAAGGTGGAATATGCCGAAAGTCCGGCCATCACCAACCTCAAAGATGCACTGCGGCAAAAGGGTGCGCGCGAGGGAGGGCGCGGGCACAGCCGAGGCGATCCGGATGCAGCCTGGCAGACGGCGGCCACGCGGCTGGATCAGACCTATACCACTCCGGTGGAAACCCACAGCCCGATGGAGATGCACGCCACTACGGCGTATTGGCGCGACGGCAAGCTGTATGTCTACGAGGGCACGCAGGGAGTCGTCAATCACCGCAACGTGCTGGGCAATGTCTTCGACCTGCCTCCAGACCGCGTTGAAGTGCATGCACCCTTCATCGGTTCCGGATTTGGCAGCAAACTGTGGCCGTGGCCTCACTCGATAGCAGCCTGCGCCGCCGCCAAGGTCGTGAAGCGTCCGGTGCAATTGATGCTGCCCCGGGCGCAGATGTTTACAACCGCAGGGCATCGTCCTGAAACCTTGCAGCGCATTCGCCTTGCCACTGATGGGGACGGCAAGTTGGTGTCTATTCGGCATGAATCATTCAATAGCACTTCGACCACCGATGCCTACACCGAAGCATGCGGCGGCGTCACACGTAGCCTTTATTCCTGTCCGAACGTGCTTGTGAATCACAAGAACAGTCCGCTTAATCGAGGCACTCCCACATCAATGCGTGCACCTGGTGCCGCACCTGGCCTGTTTGCTCTGGAGTCGGCGATCGACGAATTGGCGCTGCTGCGTGGTGTTGATCCGCTGGTGTTTCGCAAGCTGAATCTGGCCACGCGAGACGAAAGCCTCAACCTGGAATGGTCGAGTAATCATCTCCCCGAAGCGATTGATACCGCCGCCGAACGATTTGGCTGGCACGCACGCAACGCAGCGGTCGGTTCAATGCGTGACGGTGATGAGGTCATTGGCTATGGCATGGGCGCCTGCAACTGGGAAGCCTTCCAGGTTCCCACCGACGCCCGCGTGATCATCCGCTCGGATGGCAGCGCCCTAGTGCAATGCGGTCAGCAGGATATCGGCACCGGTACCTATACAGTGGTGGCGCAGGCTGTCGCTCAACTGACTGGCCTGCCATTCGAGCGTATTGAGGTTGAACTGGGCAGCTCTACGTTTCCGCCGGGCGCGTTGGCGGGTGGTTCGTGGGCCACCGCAAGTATCTTGCCGGCCATCGCAGGCGCCACCCGGGCTGCGCTCGCAAAGTTGCGGCAGTACGCTGTCATGGACGGTGGGCTACTGGTGGGTGGTGAGCCAGATAGCTTGACGGTGGAGGGTGGTCAATTAGTTAAGGATGGCCAGCGTGCAAGTTTTGCCGATGTACTTCGTCACAAGCGATTGGGCCGAGCCGAGGGGCACTTCCAGAGCGGAGCCAAGGGCGGAGACTTTTCCTATCGTTCCTTCGGCGCGCACTTTGTCGAGGTGCGTTGGGATCCAGGCATTTCGCGCCTGCGCGTAGCACGGGTAGTCAGTGCCATCGATGTGGGCAAGGTGGTTAACCCGCTGGCGGCGCGAAATCAGGTGGAAGGAGCGATCATCATGGGCGTGGGGATGGCGCTGTTTGAAGCGTCGGAGAATGACCCCAGCAGCGGTTTGCCGGTCAACAACAACTATGCCGAATACGTGGTGCCCGTGCATGGAGACTTGCCCGACATCGACGTGACTTTGCTCGACTATCCGGATTACAACCTCAGTGAGTTCGGTGCCCGAGGGATCGGGGAAATCGGCGTTACCGGCCTTGCAGCAGCGGTTGCCAATGCTGTCTACCACGCAACTGGAAAACGCATTCGCAGCTTGCCCATCACCAAGGAAAAGCTAATGACTATTTGAGGATCGATGCCATGAAACAGCTTGATCTTCAGGTCATTCAGCAGGCCCGAGCCTGGATCGCACAGGGTCAGCCTGTATGGCTTTGCACTGTCCTTGCCACCTTCGGCTCGGCGCCGCGCGGCCCTGGGGCGATGTTGGTCTGTCTGAGTTCTGGCGAGCATCGGGGCTCACTGTCTGGCGGGTGTGTCGAGGATGATTTTCTTGAGCGGGTCGCTAGTCAATTCTTCAGGCCGGTGAACCAAGTGGTTCGCTATGGCGAGGGAGGTCTGGCACCCAACTTGGCGTTGCCATGCGGTGGCGTTCTAGACGTGCTTGTGGAATATCTGGCTCCGACCAGCGATACCGACGCGCATCTTGCGGCCGTTGAGGCGGCTTTCGCTGGATCGGGCTTGATAACTCGTCAAGTGCTGCTGGGCACCGAGCACCGTCGCATCGACCCTGGCAGCATGGATGTAGCGAGAGTCGAAGTCGGCGTGGAACAGGTGGCAATTCGTATTGGCGCGGTGCAGCGTTTGCTGCTGGCCGGGCTTTCACCCGTCGCGGAGTTCTGCGCCAGCTTTGCCATTGCATTGGGCTATGAGGTGATTCTGTGCGAGCCACGGGAAGAACTAATTGCCGGCTTCACACTGTCGGGGGTTGAAGTACATGAGGTGCTGCCGGCGGTCTACATCGCCAATGGCGGATGCCATGCGTCAACAGCCGTGGTAGCTCTGACGCATGATCCGCGCCTGGACGACCTCACACTGCTTGAAGCGGTACGTACTCAGGCGTTCTACATTGGCGCGATGGGTTCGCAGCGCACAAGCAGTAAGCGTTTTGAACGCCTGGCGCGGATTGGTGGGCTCGATGACGCGAGCCTGCAAAGGATCCATGCACCCATCGGCCTGCGCTTGGGCAGCAAGACCCCTGCAGAAATCGCCATGGCGGTGATGGCCGATATCCTGCGGGTGTCCAACGGTATACAGCGTCACGCGCTCTAGCTTTGAGTATCAGACTTGCTTGCGTGAAGCGAATACGTCCTTGAGCACCGGCACCGCCGACATCGCCTTCGGCCAGCCAACGTAGAACGCCAAATGCGTCACCACCTCGGCGGCTTGGGCTTGGCTCAGGCCGTTGTCCATGGCTCGGTTGAGGTGGAACGGGAGCTGTGCCGCTTGGCCCTGGGCAATAAGAGCGGCGACAGTGACCAGGCTGCGGTCTCGGGCGTTGAGATTGCTTTGCCGCCAAAGGTCACCGAACAACACGTCATTGGTGTATCGAGCCAGCTCCGGCGCCACGCCTCCAACACCAGCCTCGACTGCGGCACGGCGTTTTACTTCACTCTCTGGATCAAGTGTCAGGGGAGCGCCCACTGGTGGCGAAATCTGATCGGCTGGAATATGTCGCTCGCTGAATATCTGCTTGGCGACGCCGGCTGCAGACATCGCGTTAGGCCAGCCAGAGTAGAACGCCAAGTGGGTAATCAATGCGCTGATCTCACTTGGCTTGAGGCCATTGTCGAGCCCCAGTTTGATGTGCCCTGTGAGTTGCGGGATCTGGCCGCTGGCGATCAGGGCAGGCAAGGTAATCAGGCTGCGATCTCGCGGTAACAGCTCTGCACGTTTCCACACTTCGCCGAACAGCAGCTCGGTGGTGTATTTGTATAGCTGCGGGGTGACTTCCAGTAGGTCGGGTGACGGCTTCGGATCGGGACGCGGCTGAGCTTGATCAGCGTCCACGGCGGTGGCGAAGAGGAGGGTGGCGAAGGTCGTAGCGGTGAGCAGTTTCATCGAACGTTCCTATTGGAGTGTCGAAATGCTCGCGGGCCTGGATCCGTTGCCCGCGAACCTGAGGGTACGGCTGGCGATCAGGTTGGCGCAGGCGCTGGCAACGAACCCATATCGATGACAAAGCGATAGCGCACGTCGGCGCGCTCCATCCGGTCAAAGGCTTCGTTGATCTGATCCATACGGATCATTTCGCACTCAGGCAGGATGTTCTTCTCGGCGCACAGGTCGAGCATTTCCTGGGTTTCTTGAATGCCGCCGATGGGCGAGCCAGCAATGCGGCGCCGGCCGAGTATCATCGGCACGGTGTTCTGCTCTTCCATCGGCCCGACTTGGCCAACCATCACCAGGGTCGCATCGACATCGAGCAGCGATACATAACCATCGAGCTGATGCTTGACTGGCACCGTATCGATGATCAGATCGAAACTTGAAGCCGCAGCGACCATGGCAGCGCTGTCGCTCGATGGCAGAAGGCGTGTGGCACCCAAGGCCAGGGCATCGGCTTCCTTGTCCCGCGTGCGGCTGATAACCGTCACCTCGGCCCCCATTCCCACTGCCAGCTTGACGGCCATATGGCCCAGGCCGCCGAGACCGATTACGCCAACACGACTGCCGGGAACGACGTTCCAGGTACGTAACGGGGAGTAAGTGGTGATACCCGCACACAGCAGCGGGGCGACCTTTGACAGGTCAAGACTTTCAGGGACGCGCAGCACAAATTCTTCACGTACCACCAGGTGCTTGGAGTAACCGCCGAAGGTGTTCTCACCGCTCAAACGATCCTTGCCGTTGTAGGTGTTGGTATTCCCCTCGCGGCACAGTTGTTCTTCGCCTTTGCGGCATTGGTCGCAGGTCATGCACGCATCGACCATGCAGCCGACGGCCACAGCGTCACCGACTTTGTAGCGGCTCACTTCATTTCCGATGGCGGTGACGCGGCCAACAATCTCGTGTCCGGGCATGGCAGGGTAGACCGTCCAGCCCCAATCGTTACGCGCGGTATGGAGGTCGGAGTGGCAGACGCCGCAGTAGAGCACTTCCATGGCAACGTCGTTGGGGCGCAGTTCGCGGCGATTGAACCGTAGGGGGGCGAGAGGGCTTTGTGGGGTTTGTGCGGCGTAACCGATGGTCTTCATTGCATACCTCGAACATTTGAAACGAATGAATAGACCAACCCATGGTAGGCAACTGAAATCCATTGATTAAGAGGCATAACCTGCATGGCGTCATGAGTTCAGCTCATCAATGGACGTTGCTCTGAGATATGCTCAACAACGATCACTATATGAATGAGGTTCATGAATGGCGCGCGAAGGATACGGCGACCTTTTGGCATTTGTGGCTGTCGCGCGGGAGCGCAGCTTCACACGCGCAGCCGCTCAGCTCGGCGTTTCACAGTCGGCTCTGAGTCATACCATCCGCGCGCTGGAAGCCCGACTTGGCGTGCGTTTGCTGACGCGAACCACCAGAAGTGTGGCGCCCACTGAAGCCGGAGAGCAGCTGTTCAATAAGCTGGCCCCGCGCTTCGATGAGATCGAGGCCGACCTTGCCGAAGTGGTCGAGCTGCGGGATTCGCCTCGCGGCACGCTTCGTATCTCGGCCACGGACTATGCCGCCAACGCGGTGCTGTGGCCGCGTCTGGCGGATTTCATGCCGCGCTATCCAGATATCAAGATTGAAATCATGACCGACTACGGGCTGACCGATATCGTTGCAGAGCGTTATGACATTGGCGTGCGCCTGGGGAACCAGGTTGCCCAGGACATGATTGCCGTTCGAATCGGCCCCGACTTACGCATGGCGATGGTCGCCTCGCCGGCGTATCTGAAAGTGCATTTAGCACCGCAGTTACCGGAAGATCTGGCAGCTCACAACTGCATCAACCTAAGGCTCCCCACTCATGGGGGTTGCTACCCATGGGAACTGGCTAACGGTGACCGCGAGTTACAGCTTCGGGTGCAAGGGCAACTGACCTTTAATGGCACATACCCGATGCTCGCGGCTGCGCTGGACGGGTGCGGTGTGGCTTATCTGCCTGAGGATCTGGTTAAAGAGTACGTTGCGGCCGGCCGCCTTTGTTGGGTGCTGGAGAAGTGGTTTCCGACCTTCCCGGGCTTGCACATCTACTACCCGAGCCGGCGGCAGTCTTCACGGGCACTTGCTCTTGTAGTGGATGCACTGCGCTACAAGGCGTAAATCATTCATGAGTTAGTCTCATGGCCGTATCCCTTTTTTGCACCTTAATCACCAATACAAATGGGTCTAGGATCAATTCATCTTTTAAACGCCTTTGAGGGTTAATGATGAATTACCGTTATCTGGGCCGCAGCGCCCTGAAAGTATCGCCTTTGTGCCTGGGTGCGATGATGTTCGGCGGCGAGACCGATGAAGCTACCAGTAAGCGCATCATCGACAAGGCGGGTGCCGCAGGCATCAATTTCATCGACACTGCTGATGCTTATCACGCTGGACGTTCCGAAGAGGTGGTGGGCCGCTCCATTGCGGCTCAGCGTGACAACTGGGTCGTGGCGACCAAGTTCGGCTATCCGTCGTCGGCCGATGCAGGCCCGAATCAACAAGGGCAGTCGCGCAAGTGGATTATGCAGAATGTCGAAGCCAGCCTGAAGCGCCTGGGCACCGACTATATCGACATCCTGTATTTCCATCGCACTTTGAGTGATGCGCCGATGGAAGAAGGCCTGCGCGCAATCGACGACCTGATTCGCCAAGGCAAGATCCGCTATTACGGGGTTTCCAATTTCCACGGTTGGAAAATCGCCGAGATGGTGCGCATTGCCGATGCGTTGGGGATCCAGCGGCCAACCGTCAGCCAACCTTTGTACAACATCGTCAATCGCATCGCCGAGGTAGAGCAACTGCCTGTCGCAGGCAATTACGGCATTGGGGTTGTCCCTTACAGCCCGCTCGCCCGTGGCGTTCTCAGCGGTAAGTACCCAGTGGATGCGCCACCACCGGCTGATACAAGAGCCGGGCGCGGTGACAAGCGTATCCAGCAGACAGAATGGCGTCCCGAGTCTTTGAAGCTCGCGCAGACCATCGCCCAGCATGCGACCGATCGCGGCACCACTTCAGTTGCCTTTGCCATCGCATGGGTACTGAAAAATCAGTTGATCAGCGCGGCGATCGCGGGCCCGCGCACCGAAGCTCATTGGGACAGCTACATAGAAGCTTTAGGGCTGGAGTTGGGGTCAGATGACGAGAAACTGGTCGACAGCCTGGTTGTGCCAGGGCATGCATCGACCCACGGTTTCACCGATCCGGGCTACCCGGTTGAAGGGCGCAAAGTGAGCTGAAACGAGAGAAGGCTAGGACAGGGCAAGCAGCGTAGTGGCTGCCCTGTCCTGTTTTTAACGCTCCGTAGCAGTCTGATCACCTTGGATTTCGATGTCCTTTCCAGGTTTAGATTTAACCACCCAGAACGCACACACCATACTGGCCGCTCCGAATACTGCGATCACTGTCGCCATTGGCTTCGGGGTACCGTCTGCCAGTACGCCGACCAAGCCCGACCCGAGTATCCCTGTTCCGTACTGCAACGCCCCAATCAGTGCAGAAACCGCTCCAGCCATATGGGGGAAACTGTCCAGCGCACCGACGATCGAGTTGGCGACGATTAAGCCCGCTGCTGCGACGAACACGAACAGCGGCGCGACCAATCCCGTCAGCCCGCCAATACCACTCCATACGTCGATCACCAGCCAGAGGCTCGACAAGGCAGCCATCAGCGCTCCCAATCGCATCAGCTGATCAGTACCTACTTGCCTGACGAGCCTGGCGTTGAGCTGATTAGCGAGCATGATCCCCACGATGCCCACACCGAACAGGATCCCGTAGGTCTGCGGGGATAGGTGGTAATAGTCTATGTAAGCGAAAGGCGTTCCCGCGATGTAGGCATACATTCCCCCATAGAAGAATCCACCTGCCGAGGCATAACCCAGGACGCGGCGATCGGTCAGCAGTTTGCCGTATCGGTAAAAGGCACCACTGAGCGGGGCGTGATTGCGGCGTTCGACAGGAAGGGTTTCCGGAAGCGTATACAGGGCAACAAGTGTGGCCACGCCAAATACCGCCAACGCCCAGAAAATCAAATGCCATGAGCCTAATTTGAGAATTACCCCGCCAATGCTCGGGCCCAGTAGCGGGGCCACGGCCATGACCGTCATCAGGGTCGACAGCATTTGTGCAGCCCGGTGCCCTTCATAAAGATCGCGGATCATTGCACGGGCCAGCACGACACTGGCACATGCGCCTACCGCCTGTACCGCACGCCAGCCAATCATCATTGGCGCCGTCGTCGATAGAGCGCAGCCGGCGGAACCCGCGATAAACAGCAGCAACCCCAACGCGACTGGCATCCGCCGTCCGTATCGGTCGCCGACCGGCCCCCATAATAACTGGCCTAGGCTAAAGCCGATCAGGTAGCCGGAAATCGTAAGCTCAAGCTGGCCCGCGTTAGCGTGCAGCGACTTAGCCATGGCGGGCATGGCAGGCAGGTAGAGATCGGTTGAGATGGAAGCAAAGGCCATCAAGGCACTGAGGGTCGCCAGAATCCATAGGCTTTGTTTGTCGGACGGCTGAGTTGTCTCCATGTGGCGTTCTGTCGGTGGCATGGTCAGCGATACTCTTGAAATCGGGTTGAATAAAACAAGACCACCGACGCCCATCTACGGGCGCCGCGGTTGGCCAGGGCGGTGGAAGTTAGCGGTTAACGTTCTTCTGCAAATGAGCAGGGTAGCGATCACCCACGACCTTGATCTGCTCAAGTGCCGTAGCGATGGAAACAAGATCGGCCTTGTTCAGGAGGAGGTCGGCTGCACCGATGTTCTCTTCCAGTCGATTCAACTTGGTGGTACCTGGAATAGGTACGACCCAAGGCTTTTGCGCCAACAGCCAAGCCAAGGCAACCTGCGCTCGTGTTGCGCCTTTACCGTCGGCGATCTGACCGAGCACCTCGACCAATTTCGCATTGGCCTTGCGGTTTTCTTCGGTGAAGCGCGGAACCACATTGCGGAAGTCGTCGTCCGCGAATTTGGTGTCGGCATCGATGGCTCCGGTCAGGAAGCCTTTGCCCAGCGGGCTGAATGGAACGAAGCCGATTCCGAGTTCTTCCAGTACCGGCAAGATCTGCTCTTCAGGCTCGCGCCACCATAACGAATACTCACTTTGTAGGGCGGCAACAGGAAGCACGGCGTGCGCGCGGCGGATTGCATCTGGCCCCGCTTCTGACATCCCGAAGTGCAGAACTTTGCCTTCCTCGACCAGTAGCTTCACGGCACCCACAACGTCTTCAATCGGCACCTGAGGATCAATGCGGTGCTGGTAGAGCAGCTCGATGCGGTCAGTTTTGAGCCGCTTCAGCGAGGCCTCGACCACCGCTTTTATGGTGTCGGGGCGACTATCGAGACCTTCACCCGGAACTCCATTTTTGAAGCCAAACTTGGTCGCGATGACGACTTGATCCCGGATCGGGGCCAATGCTTCGCCTAACAGTTCCTCGTTGGTGTAAGGCCCATAAGCCTCTGCACTGTCGAAGAAGTTGACGCCCTTGTCGAAAGCATTACGGATCAGAGAAATTGCTGCGTTACGCTCCAGGGCGGGGCCATACGCGAAGCTCAGGCCCATGCAGCCCAAGCCAATGGAGGACACTTCCAAACCGCTTTTGCCTAGCTGACGTTTCTGCATGTTTCGTCTCCTTCGCAAAGTTGTGGCTGACAGGTACACTTTAAATTCCTGTGCCTAATTCAACAATTGGCGCACCGCTTCATGGGGAGTTGAGGAGAATTCACTAATGATCCGTGCCGGCCTTCCGGAATTAACTGCTTTTGTAGCCATCGCAGAACAACGCAGTTTCAGCGGCGCTGCCAAGATGCTGGGTGTTTCGGCCTCGGCACTGAGCCATTCAATGCGCGGGCTTGAATCGCGCCTTGAACTTCGCTTGTTCAATCGGACAACCCGCTCAGTCGCCTTGACCGAGGCGGGGGAGCAACTTTTCTTGCGAGTGCAGCCACTGTTGGGCGAACTCGAATGTGCGGTCAACGACGTCACGTCAGAGCGCAATACCCCCTCAGGCCTGATACGACTGAGTGCATCCGAATCGTCATTCAAACTTTTGATCCGCCACGTCATGCCCCAATTTCTCCAGGACAATCCGCAGATCCATATCGAGTGTGTGGCTGAAAGCCGCTTGGTCGATATCGTCGCCGATGGGTTCGATGCGGGCATTCGGCTATTTGACGATGTTCCGCGCGACATGATCGCGGTGCGCTTCGGCCCCGATGTGCGATTTGCTGCAGTGGCTTCGCCCGAGTACCTCAGTCGGCATCCGGCGCCCATGGCACCACACGACCTCAAGGCTCATCGATGCATCCGATTTCGCTTTGCCAGCGGCACGCTGTTTCGTTGGGATCTCGATCATCTGGGCAGATCAGCCAGCATCGATGTCGACGGGCCCATGACCATGGATAATATCAACCTGATGATAGAGTCTGCTTTGGCGGGCATTGGTATTGCGTGGGTACCTGAGCATCAGGCCGAGGAACATTTGCAGGCCGGGCGCCTAGTCCATCTGCTGCCTGACTGGGGCCCTTACTATTCCGGCGCATGTCTCTACTACCCAGCTAATCGGCACCCGCCTATGGCCTTGCGGATGTTCGCGGAAGCGGTGCGCGAGTGGGCACGCCAGCAAGAATGAAACCACTCCTGCTGGCCTGTGGCGCTATTGGTCATCGCCATACAAATATTGAGCGGTAACGCCGCCGTCCATAAGGATATCGCTGCCGGTGATGAACGTCCCTTCAGGGCCCATAAGCAGAGCAGCGACCGCACCCACTTCATCGGGCGTACCTCCGCGCTTGGCTGCGGACGATTCGATCATGCGGCGGTACCCATCCCCACGCGGGCCATTGAGTTCATCCCGGGCCAAAGGAGTGAAGATAATGCCAGGGCTGATCGTGTTAACACGCGCCCCACGCTTTCCCCATCGAACGGCTTGCGCAGCCACACGCAGAGAGTTGCCACGTTTGGATATCTGATAGGCGTTCAGGGGATCGGTTACTAGCTCGGGCTGTAGCATCGGTAAAGCAAGAAGATCTTCAGTCGGGGTTAACGCCAAGGCTTTGTTCTGTTCGGCGGTGAGCGCCGGCAAGCGGTGACCTGACTGCGAGGCGATGACGATTGCCGAACCACCTTTTGCGATTACATCTCCAAACAGCTCCAGCACTAAAGCGGTGCCATACAGGTCGACCAGGAGAATGGTGGCAGGTGCAGCCTGAGATGGAGAAATACCTGCTGCGTGGATGACTCCGGTAATGTCACCAATGCTTGCAGCAAGGGCGACGAGTGCCTGGACAGACTCGCGGGACGAGATATCAACCTTGGACGTGGTGACTTCAAAACCTGCATCGCTCAAAACTTTCGCGGCTGCATCAGCAGTTTCTTGCCGCAGATCGGCAAGCAATACATGTTTGCCAGCGCTGACGCGCCGAGCGATGGCTTGGCCAATTGAACCAGCACCGATTACTACAGTTACATCTGTCATTTTCATTTTCCTACAATGGTGTGATTCCACTCTACGGTGAGAGGCGCTTGATGATTAGTCCTTCAAAAACGCGCGGCCTTGTGAGTTCAATTCAGTAATTCGTCGAGAAAAATTCAGTGACCGAGTACCGAAAACATGAATGGGTGAATAACCCTCATAAGGCTGTGTAGCAGGCCCCTGATTGTTGAATCATGTATCAAGGCCTAGGATTAACAATAGCTGATTGAGCGTCGACTGAAGCTGACCTACCAGACCCGAGAAGAATCCGAAAATGAGTGTCAGCGACTCAACCTCAAGAAGGTCAATAGCGTCCTTTCTGAACGAGAATCCATACCTGTTCTTTCGGCATTCATAAATTCAAAACAGTTACTCTGCGCTTGGCCCTCGAGTGACCAGCAGATCAGCGGGGGCTTAGCGGTGCGGAGCTGCATACTGCTATCTCACATGGATGCTCGGTGTTCAGTCGATGCAAACAGACTCTACTTCAGCTCTGATCTTGAGCCCGCTTGCCGAGCCCCCTTCGACAAGAGTCGGTGATTCAGAGCTTGTTCGAGCAGCTGAAACACTGACGAAACATTCCGGCCATATGATTCGCGTCACCGAAACCTAGGAGGGTTGGAGATGAATCGGCCATCAAGAAGCATGCGCAAATTGCTCGATGCTGTTGCCACCAACAATGAGGCAGCGGCGCTTGATGTGATGCGTGCTGCTGAACAGCTCCAGGATGAGGTGTTGCGTCAACGATTGCTCAACCTGATTCATCGGCTCAACCAGGATGCCAATGACTTGCGAATGGCGCGGGACGATATCCAAGGTGGAGCCATCAAGCTTGCGTGACCCGCATCCATCACTGTTAAGCTCGTCCACCTACGCCACGATAGAGTGGCGCGATGAACAGCTTTATCTCAGTCCTGGTAGTGCTGGACGGGGACGCCTTAAGCTGCTGGTGACACCAGCTCTACTTGAAGCAGTGAGGCCTCAATTTAACCACAACTGATTTACCTACTCGACTCGCATCATCCACGGTGAAGAGGACGACCAGATCACTCAGGTGTCATGAGCACTGCTAGCGTCATGTTGATGAATTCTTCGTTCTTGCTGATTGTGTCCAAAGCACCACGAACGTTGCCTCCAACCTCACCCGAGCCGCGTTGCTCGACCCAAAGCGTAAGCTCCATGATCGCGGCTTCGAGTGCCAACTGATTCTGATTGATCTTGAAGAGTAGGGAAGGGAGTAGGTCTGCGTTCGACATTGTGATTCCTCCGTGGAAGAGGTCAGCGTAGCAGGAGGGCTAACTGAGATCGAATAACGGCGCGCACAACGCTCTGTGATCTATCTTCTGTGTTCGCCGTTCAATGTCGAACAGACCGTGACTGCCTCCGCCCTTACCTTGAATACGCCGTGCTTGCTAGCTGAGCCTCCCACCACAAGATCGACCACCCGGCATCACTTGCTGCCATCGTCCAGTCTGGTGGTCTCAATCACCTTGAATCTTGAGTGCATGATGCGTTGCGTGCTGAAAGTGATGTTTTAGAAATGCCGGCAACACGTACCGACTTTAACTTCGGCATTGGCTTCATGCTAAGCACAGGAATGATCCTTCAACCTTGGGATCAATCTAGATTCCGCGCCGAGTTGGTCAACGCACGAGAGCATTGCAACAGCGCCGGCGCCAGTTGCCGCTCGGCATCCGCGCGGCTCCAGCGACTGGTGGGTGCTACCACATGCACCGCCGCTACCGGCCGGCCGTTAGCCCCCAGCACCGGTGCACCGATGGTCATATCGCCGAGGAAAAGTTCCTGGGCATTGACTGCATAACCTTGCTCCCGCACCACCTGCAGAGACTCCAGAATCTTGTCGACCTGCGTCAGCGTATGGCTGGTATGGGCGACTCGCTGGCTATTCTCGATTAACACCAACGCTTCATCCTGCGGTAGCGCACTTAAGTAGGCCCTGCCGGACGCGGTGCAATACATCGGCACGCGCGAGCCAATCGGCATATGCACCGGCACAAAACCCGAGCTGACGAAGCGTGCAATGTAGGTCATGTCGTAGCCCGCAGGCTCCGTAAGGCAGGAGGTCTCTCCGGTCAGTCGCGTCAGTTCGGAAAGGAACGGGTTGGCCACTTCGATCAGCGAATGGGCATCCAGGTAACTGAACCCCAACTCCAGCACCCGTGGTGTCAGTTGGTAATGACGTGTGCGGGAGTGTTTCCGTAGGTAACCAAGGCTCTCCAGGGTAAACACCATGCGCTGGGCCGAGCTTTTCGTCATGCCAGCGGCGTCAGCTACCTCTGCAAGGCTCATGCTACGGCGCTGCGCACTGAAAGCCTTGAGCACCGACAGACCTTTTTCCAGGGATTGGTTGTGCAAACTGTTGCGTTCTTCGGACATGGCGAACTCGCTGTCAGATCGATCGATTATGGGGAGATTTTTACACCATAAAGCAAAAACAGGTCATTAAATATCGCATATCGATACGATTGACTCATTTTACGCATTTAATGAATCGATATTCACTCAAGTCGAATCGGAATGGCATGAGGCTTGCGGTTGTTCTCTTGCCGCTAGCGGTACTGACGATCCGTTTTCCTTCTGGAGTAACCCGATGAACAGTCTTTCACCATTGTTTCGCCGCCTCGCCTTCGGTCTATGCGCCACCCTGTGCGTGACCGCCGTGCACGCCGCCAGTGCGACCACGTACAAAGTTGGTGCAACAGCCAGCGGCTCGCCGTTTACCTTCCTCGATATCAAGAGCAATAGCATCCAGGGGGTGATGGTCGATGTCGCCGAAGCGGTGGGCAGGGCCGGGGGCTTCACCAGCCAGATCGAACAGACCAACTTCGCCGCGCTTATTCCCTCCCTGACTTCCGATAAGCTCGACTTCATTTCCGCTGGCATGCTGAAAACCGAAGAGCGTACAAAAGTCGTCGACTTCAGTAACCCGGTCTACGCCTACGGAGAAGGCCTGATCATCAGTGCCGATGACAATGCCGCCTACCCCGACCTGAGTCCGCTCAAAGATCAGGTAGTGGGTGTGCAGGCCGGCACCATCTTTTACGACCAGCTCAAAAAGCTCGGCATCTTCAAGGAAATCCGCACCTACGACTCCATTGGCGAGATGGTTCGTGACCTGTCCCTGGGGCGCATCAAGGCCGCTGTCGGTGACCAGCCGGTGGTGGCTTATCAGATCCGCCAGAATCTGTTCAAAGGCGTGAAACTGGCCGCCGACTACAAACCCACCAATGTCGGCGAGGTTTGCCTGGTGGTGCGCAAGGGTGACACCGAAACCCTCGAGCGTCTGAATCAGGCCATCGCCAGCATTAAAGCCGACGGAACCCTGGCCAGTATCCTCAAGAAGTGGGGGCTTGATACCCAGGTGAACCTATGAGCCCTACTGAATTCCTGCAAAGCGCGGTGGATTTTTTACCCATCCTGCTTCAGGGCGCCTGGGTGACCATCCAGATCACCGTACTGTCGTTCCTGCTCAGCAGCGCCATCGGCCTGGTACTGGCGTTGCTCAAGTTGTCCCCGATCCGCGCGCTGTCGGTGGCGGCGAGCACGGTGATCAATGTGATTCGCGGCCTGCCGATCATCGTGCAGCTGTTTTACATTTACTTCGTGTTGCCGGACATGGGTGTGCATCTCACTGCCTTCCAGGCAGGGGTGATAGGCATGGGTATCGCCTATTCCGCCTATCAGGCCGAGAACTTTCGCACCGGTATCATCGCCGTGGAGCAAGGACAGCGCGAAGCCGCCGAAGCCTTGGGAATGCGCTCGGTACTGATGATGCGCCGTGTGATTCTGCCCCAAGCCTTCCGTATCGCTCTGCCGCCCTATGGCAACACCTTAGTAATGATGCTCAAGGACTCGTCACTGGTGTCCACCATTACCGTTGCCGAGATGACCCGCCAGGGTCAACTGATTGCCTCATCCACCTTTCAGAACATGACTGTTTACACCCTAGTAGCTCTGCTCTACCTGCTGATGAGCCTGCCGTTGGTGTATGGCCTGCGTCGTATGGAACAGCATCTGAGCCGGAGGAAAAAAGCATGATCGAGATTCGTCAGCTGCAGAAACATTATGGCAATCACCGCGTACTGCACGGAGTAGATCTGGACGTGGCCAAGGGTGAAGTGGTGTGTCTGATCGGCCCTTCTGGTTCAGGCAAATCTACTCTGCTGCGCTGCATCAATGCACTGGAAACCTACGACGGCGGCGCCATCACCGCGTTCGGCGAAACCGTGCAACGGAGCAGTAAAACCGTGCACGCGCTACGAAGTCGCATGGGTATGGTGTTCCAGCGTTTCAACCTGTTCCCCCATCGCACAGTGTTGGAAAATGTCATGGAAGGGCCGGTATACGTCAAAGGTGAGTCACCCACTCAAGCACGTGAAGAAGCCCTGGCCTTACTGGAGAAAGTTGGCCTGTCGGCAAAGGCGGAATCCTATCCGGAACAACTCTCCGGCGGCCAGCAACAGCGGGTGGCCATCGCGCGCGCCTTGGCTATGAAGCCCGAAGCCATGCTGTTCGACGAACCTACCTCGGCCCTCGACCCTGAGCTGGTGGGCGATGTGCTGGAAGTAATGCGTACGCTGGCGGATGAAGGCATGACCATGATCGTGGTCACCCATGAAATGGGCTTTGCTCGCGAAGTTGCCGACCGTGTGTGCTTCCTCCATGGCGGCTACATAGTTGAAAGCGGCCCGGCGGAGCAAGTCCTGGGCAATCCGCAGCAACCGCGAACTCAAGACTTTTTGCGCCGGGTACTGCATCCCACCGCCAGCACTCGGAGCCTGTCATGAAGTCTCTATGGGCAGCGACTGCACCGCCAGCTGTACCGACGCCTGCGTTGAGCGAATCGTTGAAGGTGGATGTGGCGATAGTGGGAGCGGGGTATACCGGCTTGTCGACGGCCCTGCACCTGGCTGAGAAGGGTGTAAGCGTCTGTGTACTGGAGGCCAATGAACCTGGCTGGGGCGCTTCGGGCCGTAATGGTGGGCAGGTCAACCCGACGTTGAAATACGATCCGGATCAACTGGTGCAGATTTACGGCACTGAGCGCGCTGAACCCTTGATCGATACTGTGTCGAGCTCTGCTGACCTGGTGTTCAATTTGATCGAGCGGTATGAGATTGATTGCGCGCCAGTGCGAAAGGGATGGATGCAGGTTTCCTACTCGGACAAAGGCGTGGCCGGCTTGCATGCCCGTGCGGATCAGTGGGCCCGGCGTGGTGTACCAGTGCAGTGTCTGGAGGCGAGGGCAATGGCTACGCGCATGGGCAGTGAAGCTTTTGCCGGCGGTTGGCTGGATAGCCGAGCCGGAGCGATTCAGCCTTTGGCTTACGCACGCGGATTAGTGCGCGCGGCGCTGGTGGCAGGTGCGCGGATTCATGGCCAGAGTGCCGTGACTGAGTTGCAGCGCCAAGGCTCTGGGTGGCAATTGCAGACCGCTTGCGGCGCACACGTAACGGCGGATCAGGTGGTACTGGCAACCAACGGGTACAGCAGCAACCTGTGGCCTGGTATGGCGCAGAGCATACTGGCTGCCAATAGTTTTATCGTCGCTACCAAACCATTGAGTGGGTCTGTTGCCGAAAGTATCTTGCCAGGGCAGGAAACGGTTTCTACGGCGCAACGATTACTACTGTATTTCCGTAAGGATGCCCACGGTCGTCTGTTGATGGGCGGACGCGGGTTGTTCAACGATCCTACTGGGCCGACGGACTTTGCTCACCTAGAGCGCTCGCTGGCATTGCTGTTTCCGCAGTTGGGGCCACTGGAGTTTGAGTATCACTGGGCTGGACGGATCGCGATCACTCGAGATTTCATGCCGCATGTTCATGAGCCGGCACCGGGGTTGACCTTGGCGCTTGGGTGTAATGGGCGGGGAATCGCTTTGTGTACCAGCCTTGGGCAGCAGTTGGCTGGGCGCTTGTGTGATAGCCGCGCGGCGTTTGCGTATCCGGTATCGCCATTGCAGCGGCTACCATTACATGGATTGCAGAGGTTCTATATTGGCGCGGGGGTGGCTTGGTATAGCTTATTGGATCGGTTAAACGTGAGCTGAGGGATCCTCTATAGCAGATGTCGGGCTCAAGCGAAGCTGCGCCTAAACTTCATGATCGCGGCTTCGAGAGCTAACTGATTCTGATTGATCTTGAAGAGTAGGGAAGGGAGTAAGTCTGCATTCGACATCGTGATTCCTCCGTGAACGAAATGCTCTCGGGACACTCGGCATAGGTCAGCATCGAAGTGGGGTATGCTCAACCTCTCTAGGTACTCTCGCAACATTGCATTGAGAGTTGAGGGCCTCTTTTATAGGTAACTCACATCACTCAATGCTCATGGGCATGTGAATGGATGGTCAGGGCACCAGGTACCTTGGTGCGTTCGAGCCCCCCACGTTCCAGCCACCGGAGGGTCTGCTCATAGGCGCGCTGCAGCAAAGACTCTGTCTGGTCAAAGTTGAACACCGAGACATCCACAGGGCACAAGGGCGGGACGATGTGGAGGCTGGTGAGAGTGCGGAAGTGTTCGATGTCGCTCACCAGTTGGCGCATGCTCATCAGATTGACGGTGTGCAGGGCTAGGGCGACCAGGCCTCGGGGCGGTTGTGTTAGGGCGCAACTCACGCCGGTGGGGATTACCACGACGTTGGTGGCTCCCAAGGCTACGGCAGTCGAGATAGGTGTATTGCTTGCCACGCCGCCGTCAACCAGGAACTGATCGGCGATTTGTACGCAGGGGAACACCAGCGGAATGGCAGCGCTGGCCAGTAACGCCTGCTCGAGTTCGCCACTGGACAGAACGGTCTCGGCACCACTGAGCAGGTTGGTGGTGACGATGTGCAGGGGCAACGCTGCATCCTCAATGCGGTGGATGGGCAATGCCTGATCCAGCAGTCGGGTCAAGGCCGCCGGCTGCAACAGAAAACCACGACGTTTGATCAGTCCTCTACAGGTATCGAGCCAGGAGAGGGGAAAGATGTCCGTTTTACGCAGGCCGCGCCAGAAACCGGCGAGTGCCTCAACGCCTTCGACATCGGGCCTTGCGGCGAAATAGGCACCGTTGATGGCGCCCACCGAAGCGCCAACCACCATATCGCATCGAACATTGGCCTCAACCAGGGCCCGCAACATGCCCACCTGCACCGCACCCAAACTGCCGCCGCCAGCGAATACGATTGCGGTTTTGGTCGCCATGGTCGAAGTCTCGGTGCAGAAATGTACCGATTTAGTGTAGCTGGTGGGGCGGCGTTACTTACGGGGGCTCGCCACATGCTCGAGCCGTCGCAAGCTTGTAGTTCCGGACGATGCCGCATACCAATGGAACCGGGATGAATGCGTAACGGAGCGCGCTTCTACTGCCAGACTGCGCCCATAGGTTTCAACATCTATGACAACGAAGAGAAGCTACGTCTGAAGACTAGCTACTAGACCCGAGAGGAAGCGGAGGCTGAATGTCAGCGACTGAATCTGGGGCGCCTTCAAAACGTACTTTCGGAACGGGAATCCATGACTGCGCTATAGGCAGTATTGATTACCGTAACCTTGACTAGGGAGGAGGCTCGCGAGATGGAAAGGCTGAAGGAGCGAAGTGGCGCATACCAGTTCGTAGGAACCATGAAGAGTGACTCGCTAGACTGATGCCATTGCTCCGCAGTTGTGTCTGCCGTGGCTGCTTCAAGGTATCCGTCCGGCTAAGTCATCTACCCAGCTCCGCAAAGCCAAGACATGGTGTGCGCTTAAGCGTATATCTGATTAAGCCAGTAGATTCGCAACTCGCCTTCGCACGGCTATAGTGCCGACCAAAACCCAAACTCATTGCGAGGTGGCAGCCAAAACAATGGCCTAGTAGTGAGCAACGGTGCCAATACAGAGCTCCATCAGGGGGAACGGAATGAAAGGAATGCTCTATTGCACTAAATGTGGGACGGCAAACGCCACTGACTCCAATTTCTGCTACAAGTGCGGCCAGTCGATCAGTAAGGAGCACGTTAGGGAGGGTAGTGGTGACGAATGGATCCTGCCTAAAGAGCAAGCAACTGCTGTAGAACAGCAGGATTCCGATGACCACCCGGCGCCAACAAAAGTGGCACAGCCCAAGTTATCCAATTTCATCGCAAAACACTGGCGTGGAGAATACTCACTTGGGGTGTCCTACTGGCTATTCGGCTTAGTGGTTACGCTTTTGTTGACCGCTATAAGCAGCCTCAGCGATGTTCTAAATGTGGGCGATCAGATGCAAGGTGCAGCGATTCTTACTTTGTACATCTTTGTCTTGGCAGTCTCGGTATGGCAAATAGTTGGGATCACCCGATCGGCATCTGCTCACACTTCTCGAGGCGGAAAGCAAATTTGGGCGACCGCAGCCAATTTGATGATTTTTATCGGTGCGATCCGCTTGCTGCACAGCTTCGCTGTAGATGGCATTCCGCTGATCCGAGAAAGTATCGATATGGTGCGTGGCGTTGATGACATCCCCGCGTATTCGCTTCGTTTCATGCGCAACAATACTGAATTGGAGCTGGCTGGAGGTATTCCCTTTGGTACTACGGATGCCGTCCGGGCCTTACTTGACTCTGCCCCGACTGTCCGTGTGATTCACCTCAATAGCGTAGGTGGTCGCATCGCCGAAGCAAATAAGCTAGCAAGCTTGATTTCACAACGTAAGCTAATTACCTATACCCCCACCAGCTGCTCCAGCGCCTGCGCACTCGCCTTCCTTGCTGGCCAGGAGCGATATATCGGAGAGCAAGGTCGTATTGGCTTTCACAGTGCCTCTCTGGGCGGATCCACCGGAAGCAATGAACTAAACGTCAACGCCAGCTTCAGGGACGCGCTCCATCGCGTCGGCGCCTCACAGCAGTTTGTGGCAAAGGCCACCACTACTAACCCTCAGGACATGTGGTTCCCTACCAAGGATGAACTGAAGCAGCAGAAAATCATCACCTCGGTGGTGGATTCACGCTACTTCGGTCTATCAGGTATCACTGAATGGCGTGATATCCATTCGATCGAAGAGACATTGTTGAAGGTACCCTTTTATGCGGCGCTATCGACATACGACGTGGACAACTACATAAAGCTGAGGAAGCTCATGATCGACGGAGTGCAGAGCGGGCATTCAGTGATTGAGATTCGAGCGAATATTCAGAAGTTGATTGCCGATTCGATGATGCCAAACTACCTGCAGCGTGCACCCGATCAGGCCCTTATCCGATACTGGCGCTCTCAGATCGCCGAGATGAAATTCTATGGCAGGACAAATCCTGGCTATTGCGTAAGTTTCATGGGGCTAGATAACAAAACATCCGTATTGGAAATAGCTGCCAAGCTACCGAAAGACCTGGCTGACGAAGATCTCGCCGCCTTGACAGAGGTCGTCAAGCAAACGGCAACGAATCCGGTCAAGGGAACATCGTTCAAGAGTTATGAGAAAGACTTCAAGGGAGTGATGCTTACGATGATGGCCAATAATCGGCGTTCAGTCGAAGTCATCGCGAGCCCGGAAAAGTTCTTGAATGAACCAACCACTCTTTGTAACGGCATGATCCTGATGTATGACACGATTTTGTCGTTGCCTGATACGAAGAAAGCGGCGGGGATGTTGCGGAGCATGGCTCAGGAAGCAAAGCTTTAATTGTCTAGGCAGAAGCTTTAGGCGTGAGCTAGAAAGCTACAGGCTTATTCCTAGGTCTGGGCCAGTGGCAACCATCGGTGCTCGTCCTCAAATCTTCACATGATGTGCCTTGGGCGAGTCACTCCGCAGTTGTGACTGCCATGAATGATTCAAGGAAGCGCATAGCGGCGGTCTCAATTCACCTCGGCCTTACCAAGCTGTCCGCTATCCCAGGCTTCAGTGAGCACGTCTATTCGATCCGCGATTTGAGGTTTTTTGATAGGACTAGGCAGCGCGTGTTGCCGACAAATTCCTCAATCAAATACAGCGAGTCGCCAACATCAAGCTCCAACTCCTGCAGCGCCTCATCGGGAATTCGAATCGCTCCGTCACCGTCCCATTCTTCGATAATGATTTTCATAGGTGGCTTCCTCACGGGTGGTCTCCATTGCCTTTGGATCGGCAGGCCATTCAATGCCCTTAGAAGCTCGGCGACACCTTTTACAAATCCGGATAATCATCAAGCTTAAGGCTAGGAGCGCCTCCGTCCTCCGGTTCGCGCTTAGGCGTATGTATCACTCCAGCTTCGGCGTCTGCACGCATCTGCTCGAGCTCTTTGTGAAATGCCTTGTCCTGAACCGTGGGTTTGCTGGTGTACGGTTTTCGGTCTGGCACAGGCTGGGCCGCATAGGTCGTTACCGCGTCTGGATCGTGCTGCAGCTTTTCTTGAACTTGCGATTCCAGCAGTGCACGGAGCGCGTCTTTGTCGGGACGGTTCAGCAATTTGTTACTCCTATTCGGAAGCCAGGCACTAGCTACTCGATTGGTACATTGAGCAATTAGTAAGGGCAGGGCCGCTCATATTTGTGGTTGCATCGCAGATTGGCAGTTACCCGGATTCCAGGTTAAAAATCCTGGTAAGCCTACCAAGTCTTGGAGGCAATCGTCTGTGATGAAAATGATGTCATAGCTACAGTCTTGGATGCAGCTTTCGAGATGACTAAACAGGCCAAACATTCTCCTGCCGTTTTGCATGCATGCTCAGAGCCCAGCGAGCAATCGCTCAAGCTGTTCTCGCTCCCTGGCGCTCGATAGCTCGACAGGATCAGCTCCTTCGCGCTGCCAGCGTTCAAGCGTACCGACTCGTCCATCAGGCGACCTGCAGTACTCGCAGTAGTCCAGGGTGTCACAGTCATTGAATAGGGTGAGTACCCAGCCATCTGTACTCACGGGCATGAGGCCATGATAGATCTCGCTCCAAGACTGGATGGAGCCTCGCGTCATGATGCGTTCGCCGAGCGCGACGTCCGTCAGTACTTGGCAGACCTCGAGGGCGGTGAGAGGGGAGGTTGTGTTCAAATCATTCTACGCTCGAGTCATCGCTTGCCCGGCTAAGCGGTGGTGTGCAGTGAATGGAGAGATCGCTCCTTCGGGCCAATAGGCCCGGCTCCCTTAATCAGCCGAGTATCTCCTTGATGATAGATGCAACGTTGTTGGCATCGTCGATTCCTCGGTGAAATGTACCCTGCCAAACTAGGCCCATGGCCTCTACCGTTTGCTTAAGACCCTTCTGTTGGATGTCGTATAGGCCTTTATGCCATTTCCTCACGTTGAAGTGCTGCAGGCCGGCGAGCAGAGAGGGGCACGCAGCAAACCCAGCGTCTCGTTCAAGCTGCCTTGCATCATAGTCACCCCACGATGCCCAAGCAGCGTTTGGATAAGGGGGCGATCATCGGCTTGAATCCATTTCTGAACCTACCATGCACGAGTTGCATCAAGTTCTTTCTGATCGATAGTCTGTAACGGTGTACTGTGATTGCTGATTGTTTGGACGGATATGTCTATGTATCAGGTGCTTGGTATTCAAAAATGTCTCGGTTACTTCGCCCTTCTGTGCTTTATCGTGTTCGGAGCTCTGAGCTTTTGGCGCTTGCCTGAGGTGTTTAGTGATTTCGCGGCTTTTTGGTCTGTGGCCAAAGTGGCGATGGTTGTTTCGACGGTTTTCCTACTTAGCGTAGGCCAGACGCCTTTGTTTCCCTGGATCTGCAAGCTACCCCTAGTGAGAAATTTTTTCCCTCCCATTGATGGCGACTGGCAGGTGACCATCAGGTCGAACTGGAACCTGGTCAGGCAGTTAACTGGGCAGCCGTCTGGCGATACGCTGTTTACCAAGCAGGGTAAAATAACCATTACTTCCCGTCTGTTCAGCGTGCGGATGAAGTTTCAGTCTGATGATAAGTATTCAAAGTCGAGCACTACGATCGTAGGTGTACGGCGCGATCCAGAGCATGGAACCATTGAGCTGAACTACTCCTACCATAACGTGACCCGCAATCCGGAGTTAACGGATAGCGGCTGTCATTATGGCTCTGCGCGAGTGGAAGTTCACGATGAGAAGGGGGGCGTGATTCTTGATGGGGAATACTGGACAAATCGAAATTGGAACAAGGGCTTGAACACAGCGGGTATGATTTTTTTTGAAAGGCTGAAGTGAATTTGTCGCCACCTTTGCGCGGCCTCAGCGCTGTCGTCAGGGACAAATCGGAAAATCAACTCATCGTCTTCGAATGCCTTCCGAATCAGTTTTCGGTATTCAGCACGCTCGAATGGCGCGTGTTTCACGGAGTGGAAATTCCCATAGATTGAGCAGAATTACCTGCCGTTTCGCGGGTCTCGACACTGCGCCTGAAGCGTTGGCCTCAGGTGACGCTTCCAACCCATTTCCTTTTCACTTTGTGCTCAAAAAACTGATGATGGCTTTGCAGTTGGTGCACTGCATATTGTGTGTTTTTGTGTTTATTATACGTATATTGCACTACATGTAGGGTTGTGCCAGTATTGGATCCAGCTGTGCCCGCTGCGTTGAAGGTTTGCGTTTATTCAAAAAACTTTGCTGGTTTTTGTGTCAGCACTGAAGGGGCTGGTTCTTGGGGGAGTGGTACACACTCGCAAGAATTCGCCTGAAGACAGGTACGTTGCTCACAAGCCATCGATCGGAGATGTCTCATGCTCAACCTGAGTCCCTTGCTGTACACAACCAAAGACCGGCCTGATGAGTTCGGAACCTTTGCTGATCACCCGACGTTCCTGAAGTCCATGGATCTCACGACTGATGAGAAACAAAAGATCGACGCTGCTCGAAAGGACATTCGTCAGTCGCTGCGTGATGGCTTGTCTCAAGCTTTACGGGAAAAGGGTTACGAAGGTGAGACGTGCGACCCCAAGTTCTACATTCAAGGCTCCTGGGCCTACAAGACGCTGAACCGCCCGTGTCAGACACCGCCGCAACAGTCCGACGTCGATGACGGGGTGTACCTCCCCCTGAGCATCATGAAGGAGGAAGAGAAACCTCACCTGGCGATCGGTGACTTTTTCGATGCGGTGCACGAAGTGCTCAAGCCGCTGTGTGACGCAAACGGTTGGACTTTAGAGCGCAAGCCCAACTGCATGCGGGTCGTGATCGCAACTTACGCGCACATCGACCTGCCGCTTTACGCGATCCCCGATGTTCAATACAAGCTCCTGAAGGCGGGTATGGAGGAGCGGGGCATTCCAACCATGGACGGTATCATTGCCAATGCCGCCACTCAGAGTTGGAAAAAGCTCCCGTCCGACAAGATATTGCTCGCTTGTGATCGTGGGTGGATTAAGTCTGATCCCCTGCAGATGAAGGAGTGGTTTGAGCTGGAGGTACAGGACAAGGGCGAGCAGTTGCGCCGTGTGATCCGCTACATCAAGGGATTCCGTGATCAGCAGTGGGATGAGAGAGGGCCTAGCTCGATCCTGTTGATGGCAGCGGCATGCCCACTCTTCGAATTCGAGAGCAAGCGTGATGATGAAGCACTGCTCAACGTCGTGAGAGGCATCCCAAAGGCCCTGCGAGAGGGTGTTCTGAGCCCGATCGATTCTAAGGTTTACCTCACTGCCGCGCTGACCGAGGATGAAATCGATTCGGCGGCGGAGAAGTTTGAAACGTTCGCGAGGTATTTGGACGCTGCGATCAACGCGAGTGATGAGGCAAAGTCGTCAGCATGTCGCTGGATGCGGGAGATGTTGGGTGATCGCTTCCCCAACCGGCCAGACTTGATAGATGTCACGTCTAAGGCTGCGCTGCCAGCAGCGATGGCGGCTATTGAGCCTCAGCCCGGGGAGATGGAGATCCTGGATCGTTCTAAGTCGGGGTGATGGTCATTGGTGATTCCTCAGCTTCTGCAAGCACTCAAGCCCCTCGGTTGGCGCCGCCAAGAGTCCCAGGGGCTTTCGGAGTTCCTGGCACTAGAAGGCGCCCTGCAAACCCGCTTTGGTTCGGTGCCGTGCGAGGTATTCATTGATCGCGAGCTTCGTTCGTTCCCAGCGATTGTTCTTCAGCAACCCTTCCCCGAGCGATTGCTTCCCTTTGCACCGCATGTTGGGCCCGATGGTTCTCTCTGCTATTTGGCGCAGGGAACGGTAGTGTTTGACATCTACAAACCTGTAAGTCAAACGATCGCGGCATTGAGGCGGGCGGCGACCGTACTTGACCAAATCATGGCGAAGGAGCGCGTGGACGATTTGGAGGAAGAGTTTTTCGCCTTCTGGCCAGGCGTATATGCCTTCACTGACATAGAGAGACCTGAGTCGGGCGAAGTGGCTGTATTGAGTCTGGATAAAGGACAGGGGCTTGTTTTCACCGATGATATGGCGCGAGCGAAATCAAAGTTCGCCCTTCGAGCAAATTGCGTCGATACGCTCTTTGGTTTCTCGGCGAAAATAACGACAAAAACTCCTCCCCGTCCTTTGCTGGGTGCTTGGCCGCCAAAAACAGTCGGTGAGCTTCTGGATTGGCAATCGAAGCTGGATCCTCAATGTCGTCGTAAGATTCTGGCTTGGATCGTAAAAGCCTACCGTGCGGGTAAGCATGGCGTCGTCGTTGTTATTGATGCACCCACGATGCAGTACGGATTCTTCGTGGACGATCTCCAGACGTACAAGCGCACATCCAAAGCGGATCAGCGCACTCCAATCTTTGGAGCACCGATAGAGTTGATGCAGGTGGTCAGGATGGACGATCAATACTTAGTAGGGCGTAACATTCCTGGGCAGACAACGCTCGCGGGCAAGAGGATTGCCTTGGTTGGTTGCGGAACGATTGGCGGCTTCCTGGGTGACTTACTGGTTAAGGCGGGGGCGGGCACAGGAGGTGGAGAGCTGCAACTGATCGACAATCAGTATCTATCTCCTGGGAATATCGGGCGTCACCGCCTAGGCATCAATCGCTTGGAGATCAACAAAGCAATAGGGTTGGTCGCAGAGCTGAAGGTCACAATGCCTTCGGCAAACGTCAAGGCACTTCCCCACGACGCCTTTTCGGTCAACCTTGCAGGGGTTGACCTGATCATTGATGCAACCGGGGAGCAGGGCTTCGGGAGCTGGCTGGCGGGTTTTCAAGCCGGCGGTAGCCTTTCCAATGGTGAGCTGCAGACTACGCTGCTTCATGTCTGGATTGAAGGTGCTGGAGAGGCTGTGCGGACGCTTCTTAAGCAGCATCGGACTGAGGGCTGTTACCGCTGCTTATGCGATTACGAAGCGGAGCAGCAGTTCCTCTCAGTAGTCGGAGGTGTACGACCGATCCTCGCAGGAGGTGGCTGCGAGGGACAGTACGTGGCGTACTCGGCGTCAGTATCTGTCCAGGCGGCAGCATTAGGTTTGGATACCGCATTGGCTTGGGTCGGGAGTACGCCGTGGCCTTCGTTGTCCACTCGTGTTCTCAGTCGGGTGCATGATCCCTCTACAGGGGATGTCACCATCCTTGCGCGACCAGGATGTCCCGCATGCAATTCTTAAATACCTGGAAGGATCCCGGCAGCGAACGACTCGTGTACTTCTCTGCGCGGGTGATCGAAGTCTTTGAGCGCTACATCCAGGGCGAGAACGATGCGGAGGCGGGCGGCATATTGTTGGGGCATGTTCGTGGTATCCATCTGGAAGTTCTCGAGGCCACGGCGCCCACCCGAAAGGATCGTCGACTCAAGTATTTTTTCGAGCGATTGGTCGAGGGCCATAAAGGCATTGCTGAGCGCCGATGGCGTGAGAGCAATGGGTTGGTCAGGTATCTCGGGGAATGGCATACGCACCCTGAAGATCATCCCACGCCGTCTGGCCTGGATATCAGTGAGTGGCAAAAGCTTGCGTCTGCTCGAAGAGATGGGCGGTCTATGTTGGCCGTCATTGTTGGGAGACGAGACTTACGTGTTGAGTACTCGTCATCGAATGGCGCTAGGCTCCGCTTGTACCCTTCCCCCAGTGGGCAGTAGATGATAAGTGATAACTTGAATTTGAACTCGGAATTGATGTTCTAACCGTTACCATCGCTTACGACATCAACGCTAATATCATTCGTAAATAGTTGCCGTGATACCTGTGTGCGTCAGTCGCTGGATTGCCTGCTTACATACCTTTGTAGGCTTCGCTTATTCGAGACATCTCCGCCGATCGCTCAGCATGCTGAAACAGTAGCCAGATAGGGAGTCGCATCTTCGGGCACCTGGGCCCGGCTCAGACTCTCAGTTGAGCATTTCCTTGACGATGGACGACACATTCCTAGCGTCATCGATCCCTCGATGATAGGTACCCAGCCAAACCAACCCCTTCGACTCTACCGTTTGCTTAAGTTATTTAGATCGATCGTCATATAAGTCGGCATGCCATTTCCTAGCATTGAAATGCGGCAGGCCTTCGAGCATGGAAGGGCACCCTGCAAAACCAGCATCGCGCTCAAGCTGTTTCGCATCATTGTCACCCCATGACGCTCAGGCTGGGTTGGCATAACGCGAAGCAAACGTTCGTAGCTCCTCGGCAACCTGTTGATAGGTTAGAAAAGACGGTCTGTGGAAACGTGGCCGCTGAAAGTGCGACCAGATCTGACTCAATGCTGTGCCTGGTGCTGGTTTCCGTTGGGTGACCGGAGCCAAGTTAAGCCTTCGTGAGCGAGCGGGAACCCCATCTAGGCCTAGCCATCCGGTTGTGTCATTGTGCCGCTATTGCCTGATCAGCCGTTGCAGATTTTTTTCAGTGTGCAGAAGGCTTGGGAGTTATACATGGATATACCAATCCCCTTTAATTTTGTCGGTAAAATTGCTTCCTGGGTTTGGCAACGGGTTACCAAGGTCTTATTGCAGAAGTGCTACATTGACTCTCATGAACGGTGGAGTTCCAACCACAGGCTAGGGTCACGTTGGGAGTCATTGGGAGAGCATTTGGAATACTCATTGAGGCTAGCACAGCCAACCGACCCTAAGCCGCAGATTGGAAAGGTTGCTTTGAGGTCAACTGGTGAGACTCTATTAAATGTTGATGTTTTCTTCGAGGCATACGGGGTTGGTGTCAAGTATCAGGAAAAAATATCGTTATGTAACATCGACCAAACACCAATGGTTTCCAATTTGACCAATATCCCACTTCAGCAATTTCTAAGCTCGCCTGGAGCGTGTATTAATTTTTCCGTCGAAGAAATTCGGTTTCGCCAGTGCATAGTAAAACTGGCTTCGGGTGAGGAATTAAAGCCGTTTGACTCGTTGCGCTCATTTCTGACTCATAACTGGATATTAAACGATGATTGGTCTTATCGCTGGGGCTACTGGTGGAATTGTAACGCTATAAAATTTGCAAAAAATGAACTGAGTGTTTACTGGCGTTGGTGCTTCGGACTGCCGAGAGTAAGAGTTTATTCTCCACTTGCGACAGCCTCATACCGTAAACCATTCACGCAATCCGTGCTCCAGGGTATAGGTTGGATTATGGGCTTAAGTCCTTTGGTGACTGCTCAGTTCTGGCTGGCCATCTGGTCTGGACTGTTCGTCATGGATGAAGACGACAGGCTGTGCTTCAGGTGGAAATCGAAGCTCAGGGGGAAAACGAAGGAATAAAGCCTGTCATGGACATGGACAATTGACAGCCCGCTCGGGTGCGGGGAAGGGGGGGAGTCTGCGCATGCAATGGGTGATACGAGGCTACTCCTTTCCACTCCTCAGCGGTACGACGCTCTTTCATGCGTGAGCGAGCCTCATAAAAGACAGGACAACCGTTGGCTGAGGGTATGATTCTATGATCCCTCTGTATTCGACTATAAAGCCCAGACCGGAGCTCTGACTGCCGGAAAGCTCAAGTGACCACTGCTGTCGCTCCTTAGTCGGGCTGTACCTAACGCACGCGTGTCTGAGACATTCCAGCCGATCGCTGAGCATGCTGAGACAGTAGTCATATAGGAGATCGATTCTTCGGGCACCTGGGCCCGGCTCATGCTTTCAGGCGAGCATTTCTTTGATGATGGAAGCCACATTTCTGGCATCGTCTATACCCCGGTGATAGGTACCCTGCCAAACCAAGCCCAGCGACTCAACTGTTTGCTTAAGTGATTTGGGTCGATCGTCATATAAGCGCGCATGCCATTTCCTGGCATTGAAATGTGGCACGCCCTCGAGCAGGGAAGGGCAGTTAGCAAAGCCAGCATCGCGCTGAAGCTGTCTTGCATCATAGTCACCCCATGACGCCCAAGCCGCATCCGGATAGGCCGCAGCAAACCTTCGTAGATCTTCTCCAACTTCTTGATAGGTTAGAGCAACGTCCACGTCCGCCTGTTGTATGGATGTGAGCCTTTTGCAGAAGTCGGTGAGGATAGGATTGATCTGCGGTCGAACGAAACGCTGGAATTCATCGACGATCTCAAGCGTTTCCAGATCGATTACCACTAGGCCAATCTCAATCGTTTCCATCTGAGCTGGGAGAACTGCAAGCGGTCTTGGTGATTCCGACTCACCTACCTCATCACAGGTTGCCTCAAGGTCTACGCAATAAAGGTAGCGGTATGGCGCGAGGAGGTTGTTGATGGCTTGGAGATGAAGAAGCCTTGCTTCAATGCTCATGGCATGGCTGACCTAGTTTTGATCTGTTCAGGTTACACCGAGCCATCTGCCCGATACTGCATTGGAGGCAGGAGCAAAAAACTACAGACCAGTGGGCAATACTCCTAAATTCGGATGGCTGCAGATGCCGACTCTTGAGTGCGGTTTAGGTATCTTCTGCGATACGTGGGAACGCAGGGTTTCAAGGCGGTCATGCGATGCAGCTGTCCTTATCGACCGAATCTGGCGCTAGCATGGAAGCCTATGGTTGGAGGGGAGCTTCGTAGCCGACGTAGAAGGTATGAATATCAGCAATGACGCATGCCTCGGGTTATTATTACTGAATACGGTTGATCAGCGGGGGCGGAATCGTCCTCGAGCAGCGAAAATTCAAGGTAGAAACCAATATGTCGATAAACTTCCCTGTTCAGGTAACGGAGGCCGAGAAGGCTCTAGGCGAAGAGTACCTTGGCGTAGAGGAAGAAAAAGAGTCTGAAGATAGTGAAATGCTGTCTGAATCGCTTAATCCTTTTGATCCATCCAAAATTAAAGTTTCAACAGAGAAAAAAACAATTCATTTGTTAATGAGTCGAATTGCTCATGGTGAAGTCGATCTCGCTCCTGAATTTCAACGAAGGGCACGCTTATGGCCGATTAAGCGCAAAAGTCAGTTGATTGAATCTTTGCTTTTAAGAATACCTTTGCCGGTATTCTACGTCGCGGCGAATTTTGATGATGATTGGGTAGTTGTCGATGGTTTGCAGCGGATAACAACTATTTATGACTACCTTTCGGGAGAGTTTTCTCTCAAGGGAATGGAATACCTTCAACAACTCGAGGGTATGAAATTCAGTGAGCTTGATAGGTCTATGCAGCGCAGGATCTCGGAGACGGAGTTGATTTATAACGTCATTCAGCCCGGAACGCCGGATGAAGTGATGATGAATATTTTTAGGCGCATTAATACTGGCGGAATGCCGTTAAATGGCCAGGAAATTCGAAATGCTATAAATAAGGGCGCGGCAAGAGGATTTCTTGAGTCGCTTGCAAATAGTCCGGAATTTGCTGAGGCTACTGATCGAAGTGTCAAGGATTATCGTATGGATGCCCAAGAAATGGTACTCCGTTTCATGGCGTTCAGGTGTTTGGATTGGAGTGATTACAAATCTCTGGATTCTTTCTTGAATATAGCTATGAAAAAACTTTCGAGCATGACCGCAGGAGAGCTTGATGATCTGGCTACACTCTTTAAGAAAGCGATGGTTCGCTCAAGGCTTGTTTTTGGTGATGAGGCGTTTAGGAAACCTCGAATTCGCAAACGGAACCCGATAAGCAAGCCGCTGTTCGAAGGATGGAGTGTGCTTCTGTCATTATCTAGTGATGATGAATTTTCCGATATTCTCGCTAGAAAGGACAGTATCATACAAGCATTCAAATCTTCATTTGATACCGACCAAGAGTTTGTGAATTCCGTAACTTACTCAACTGGACTCAACTCTCGTGTTTATAAGCGGTTTGAGACTTTGTCTAGGATATTGCGTAATAAATGAGGGGGTGTTTATGATTTCAGAGATTGGGTTAATTAACTTCAAATGCTTCGGTAGGCAGAAGATACGCCTTGCGCCATTGACGCTCTTAACTGGGCTCAATGGTATGGGTAAAAGCAGTGTGATACAAAGTTTACTCGTTATCAGGCAGTCCTATGATGATGGTCTTTTAGGAGAGGGAAGGCTGGCAACTGCAGGAAGTTTAGTAGATCTTGGCTCCCCTCAAGATGTGCTTTATGAAAATGCAAAAAGCGAAAATATCGCAATAACGCTAAAATCATTTGAAGATAAAAGGAGTCTGGTTTTAAGGATGTCTGTTAGCGGGGAGGGTAATTCAGTTCGCGCAGATAAATATGAAGTTCGGAATATTGAGGCTTTCGGTTCAATAGTTTCATCTGAAATTTTTGGACGATTTTTAGATATGACGCTTCACGAGCGCTCGCAAAGCCTGATTTCCGAATTCCAATATCTACAAGCTGAGCGTAATGGGCCGAGAAAATATCTTCCAACAAAGCCCGATCATAAAGGGAAGTTTTCGCTGGGTGCAAAAGGTCAGTATGTTCTCCATTTTTTGTCGGTGTTTGGGCAAGCATTAAGTATAGCTGAGTCTGACCCGCGCTGGACGGAAGCTGATGGTAATCGTCTCATCGATCAAGTCACGGTATGGCTCGATAAAATAAGCCCAGGAGTCAATTTAAGCGTGGAAACAGTGTCCGAAGCCGATTTGGTTGTCGGAGGTTTCAGCTTTGGGGAGGATGGATCCCTTAGGTCTCGGCGTTTCAGGGCGACTAACGTGGGCTTTGGTATCAGTTATGTGTTGCCAGTTCTGGTGGCAATACTGGCAGCTCCTTCTGGTGGAATAGTAATACTTGAGAATCCTGAGGCGCACTTGCACCCTGCTGGTCAAGCTAAGCTTGGCGAGCTTTGCGCAAGAGCCGCTGCTGCAGGGGTACAAGTGATAATTGAAAGTCACTCTGATCATCTAATGGATGGGTTAAGAATAGCCGTTCGAGAAGATATTCTGTCGAACGAAGACTTATTGTTTCATTATTTTCGCCGTGAGGCAGGCGTCGCTCGGGTGATAACTCCGGATGTTAGTTCGGATGGTAAGCTTAGCGAATGGCCAGAAGGTTTTTTTGATCAGCATAGGAAAAATGCAGTTAGACTTCTCGCGCCAAAAGGATAGGCAATGAGCGATTTTGTTTTTAATGGTAGTTCTGTTGCTGAAGCTTTTAATGATTCCGATAACCTTACACATTTGCTAGTTGAAATGTTTAAAGGAATGGCGGCTCTCGAAGCTCAGCTTGCTCGTGCGCCTTCCTTCAGATGTGGTGAGTCACCTTGGAATATAATAATTTCTATCGCCGGCCAAGAAGTTAACTTGGGTGTGTTTATAGCTGAGCTTGGAGGGGGCGAGTATCGGGATGAGTCTGAGTACTTTCTCTCGCTTTCTGCAATGAGCCCTGAGTGGGAAGGGCTTGATGACGAAATGATAGAGCGTTATTTGAATATTACCGATATTTCTCCAGTTCAGGGGGCGGAGGGGAGTTTTGAAGTGATATCTAACGCGCTAAATGATGCTTGTCTTTGTGCGTTGGCTGATTTTATTTTAGTAAGTCTCTGTCGTAACGAAATGTTGAACTGTTCTCAGCTTAGTTTTCAAGCGGGCGGACTTGATTATCATTTTGATCACATAAGTCAGTTCCATCATGCAGCGGAAATAAGTGGCCGTAATTATCAAGTGGCATTTGGAGCGCTCAATGCTAGAAATTTTTGGAGTGAGAAGGAGCGGGTTTTCCCACAATTGCTCTTTGGAGCGGATGTTCATGCACAAATTTTTACTTTTGATACCACTGCGCTTGGACTGTTGTTTACCAGATTGGCGAGCTTAAATAGGGCTGCGATAGAGTGGGAGCAATCTACAACTGGGTTTCCTAATCATATTGTCAAGCCAAAAGGCGAGTCGAGACTGACAATGGATAGGTATACAGCTAATCGAACGTATAGAGGCTATGATGGCCAATCGCGTGTTTATGAAGAACATTTGTGGGTTGATTCCGGTAATAGGGTTCACATATATCGTCACGAAGCGACGCGAGCCATCGAGATAGGATATGTAGGCGTGCATTTACCGACTCATCGTTATTAAGTCAGAATAGATAAATATTGCGTTGGATAATAAGCCCGCCTTGTCAAGGTTAAGGGAGGGCTTCATCCTAGAAGGTTGATGAGGAGTGATCTGCTTAACCGAGCCTGAGTCAGCTCTAATCCATGAATAGCTTTATGCAGGTAGTACCGTTGAGGCATTTCCTCACGTTGAATGCTGCACGGCAGTTAGGAAGCGGTATGCAGCGGTTACGGCGGAGGTACTTAGTATCGGGGTTTAGAGCATCCAGGGTATCCATCCAGCTCTTCCAGCAAACCATCACTGTCGTGTGAAGGTCGACAGAGAGCAGAGAGCAGAGAGCAGAGAGTAGAGAGTAGAGAGTAGAGAGTAGATGCTCGAGCTGGTCACGCTTCCAGGCAATCAATAGGTCGACAGGGTGAGCTCCGTTGCGCTACGTGGAGGTATGAGGTGTCCTAAAGGCTAGGAGAGTCAAAGCTATCTTAGAAAGTCGTGATTTCGGGCCCTTAGGCCCGGCTTCAGGCGGTTTACTTGGAAATAGTAGTGGAGTCGTCGGAAGGCAGCCCGACCGAGGTGTCGATTGACGTCAGCATGGACAGAATACCGGTGCATCTTAGATTTACGCGCGGAAGCGATTGTACAGCTTTGCGTGCTGCCGCCTCATCACCTACGAGCAGCACCTGTTGTTGCGCTCTTGTGATCGCAGTGTAAATCAAGCTTCGATCCAAATATCGATTTCCAGTAATCGAGACAATCACTCGTGGCCATTGCGACCCCTGTGCTTTATGCACAGTGAGGGCGTAAGCCAAGTCCAAATCGCTGAGAAGATCCTCTATTACTGGTCGGCGAATACCGTCGTCCCAGTCAACCCATGCGATCGCGTAGCCGATGGTACGACCCTCATCGTCGCGAAGCGCGAGAGGAATGTGTTCAATTTGAGTGACCCGCCCAAGCGATCCATTTTGGAGGCCTATGTTCCACAGGTTGCGCACGCATACAACGGGGTCACCCAAGCGGAATTTGGTTTCAACCAGGCAATCGAATTCTTTGCTCCATACCATGAGCTTCGGTGCGTTTGGTGCGACGCTACACTGGCTAAGCTTGTTCAATGCGTGAACGCCTTCGTCCCCCTTCTTCCAGGGACTCAGAATCTGCGTGATGTCAGGGGCTTGCAGATATAACCTCAATACCTCGGAGGCTATTGTTTGCTTTTGGAATTCTTCGTTTTTGTAGATGGGTTCTTGGTTGCTGTGAGTAGGTATAAAGGGGGAAAGCTTATGCACAGGCAAAAAGGCTAGCGCCTGCGATTCGTCGGCGGACATTTCTGGCCATACACCGGCGCGGATTGAAGCCGCAGCGCGAGCGATAACGTCACCGTGGCGCTTCACAACTTTTAGTTCGGTGTTCGGAACCTGAGGTGCGTTGACCAGTGCATGTAAAACGAGGCCGGGCCCCACCGGCATGAGCTGATGTGGATCACCCACCATGAGTATTCGTGCATGCTCGGGAAGCAGGTGTGCGATACGGTACATTGTGATGATGTCCACCATGCTTGCTTCATCCAGAACCAGAACGCAGGGATCCTTCAGGTCGTCCACTTTGGTACGTAGCAGCAGGCTCGCGATTGTCGCTGCGGATCTGTCAGTTGCATCACGCATACGCTTTGCAGCGAGGCCTGCAACAGCGGCCTGGAAGATCCGCAAATGCATCTGGTCATAGACGCGGTAAAGCGCTTTCAACACGATAGTCTTGCCTGTCCCTGCGCCACCCGTAATCAGCGCAAAGGAATTGTTGGCAGCCATGTGGACAGCGTGGCGTTGCTCGTCGGTGACTCGCAGTTGCTCCTCAATTTCGAATCTGTTGATTATCTCGTCGATGGCAGCAGTGTCTATCTGCTGCTGTTGCTGGGGGGGATGTTGATCACGATCAAGGCGAGTTGAAAGTGCCTGGGAGACATCAGACTCCATCACGTACGCGCCGAGCTGGTGAAGCTGATCATCATCGCCAATCAGATAGCTTCCGTTATTGAGACCAGATTCTAATGCCTTGATTGCCAGCGGGCGCCATTGAAACTCGGGTGTCTGGTCACCCAGGATTGAGGCGAGCCGCGCCATCACCATCTGCCGGGTAGCGGCGGTGTGTCCATCAGCGAAGAGGCGATAGAGTGCTTCCTCGATTGCTCCCTGCAGCCGGCGCGGGTCGTCATCAGCCACTCCAAATTGAACTCTGGCGAACCTATCGGTGGTCTTCCAACTCGCCAGAAACGAGAGCAACCGGTAAGGGTCTTCTTCTATCAGATTCGACGTCTCGGCACCGAAATGTTCGATGACTTTTTTGCCGAGAGCAGCATTGAATCCGTGCTTGTACAGCCAGTGGAGAGTGGGAGTCTCTCGATAAGAGCACCAAGCCTCGACCAAAGTCTCAGCGCTTTCAGGGCTTACTCCTTGTACGGTCGCGAGTGCGTCGGTATCACCTCGATCGAGAATCTCTGAGAGCGTTTCTCCGAATGTCTCCCAGAGCCGCGTGGCTTTCGCATTGCCAATGCCAGTGAAACGTTCTCCCTCGGCAAGCAGCGTAATCATGTGACGCCCTATAGGCAGCGTCATCTGCAGATCTTCAGCGTCGATCTGTTGCTCGACGACCCTGAAGCCGTTAATTGTTCGGGTGTGGGGATTGGCTTCGCCGCTGACGTGCCACCATTGGCCCACCTCAACCGAGATGTCCCGTAGAAGTCTGCTTCGAGCGACAACCACGAATTGGTTCTGGGTTGGTGATGGGGTTCCGCGTTCATCGATCTCGATGCCGAAGAAGATGCATCCGCCATGCCCGAGAGGATTGTCGCTGCGAATGGAGAGCACGCGGATGAGTCGCTGGTTCTGATGCCGGCAGGGAATTTGATGACCGGTTGTTTGCTCGCCGGATGATTGTCCGTTCATCGCGGCATACGTCCGGTTGATGCTAGTGCCTGGTGCAGGGATTCGTACTTAGACAGCCTGCGTCGTAGTTCGGTGATCTCGGCTTTTTGATTGGCGTTCTCTGACTGCAACCGGTGTAGCAGCTCAGACTCTCGGCCCTCGATAGCAGTATGTTCCGTTTTGTTCTGATCGGTCGCGCTCATTTCACTTCTACATGTTCCTGCTGCTCCTTTTACTTCCGCGTGGGCAAGGGGAGAGAGCGGGGGAAGTACAGCTCGAGCGCGCAGTTGCTCTTCAAGGGTGTGCAAGGAGTTCTTGATGCGTGGATTCTGGTTCAGGGCTGACTTGGCAAAGCCGCATTCACGGGCGATCTCAGTTCTTGAAAGCACGCCCCGGGCGATAATCTTTCGGAAGTCTGTGTCGCTCTTGCTTGCGACCCAACCGATGAAAATAGCGAGATTTTGTTCTGCAAGCTGCTTGCCGTTCGCCATGTTCGTCTCCGGAAAACTGAAAGCGGTGAACTGAAAGCTAGTGCAAATTTGCACAGATGAAGTCGCTACCCCTCATCTTTATCATTATCAGCGCTGACCAATATCCGAAGCGCTGTGACATGCTGCTTCTCCAGCAGAATGTTATTGGTGGTTTTTTGCCTCAGTCGCTCTCTCTCGAGGCTCATACCACAGTCCGCCAAAAGCTTTGGATTCAGCAGCCTGCATACAGCCTCTCTCAATGTCGGTGAAATCTCAGGTTTTGCCTGAGCCGGAGGGGCGGATATTGCGACACCACCAAATCCAACGCGGAGGAAATCATCAACAGGTACTCCTGGGATACTGCGCAGCCCTTCCATGATGCGCGTCCGATCTGCGATAGCTTGGTCACGCTCCTCTTCAAGCATCGCGACGTAGGCTCGCAACGTTTCATTAGGAATTAGCATCTTCGGCTTATTCGCTTTTCGATCTCGCCTCAAAATCTGGGATGATTGTCTGAGCTCAAGGAGCTTTTTGAGAACAGGTGAGTTCCTAATGGACTGAGCCTTGGGGCCATCCCAGTCATGATCTGTACAGTAGCGCTCGACGGATCCCGCATTGATTTTCAGGCCTTGCTCTTCAAGGTAGTCGCAAGCCTTTTTTATTCGCTCGAGAGATTGTTGCTGCCTGGGGTTCGTCGAGCTCTGCATCAACTCTTGGCAGACCTTAGCCACCGCTTCACTCTGGCTCATCCAAAGAGCTCCTCTTCATCGTCATTCTTTACGCTACCTTGGAAGTCTTGAGGCATAATGAGCGACGCCAAGCGACTCATTTCTCCCGGCTTGTTCAACGCCTCCCTATTAGCACTGTTTTCCAGCAATCTAAATGCACTCTCCAGATTTGGATATCTGTCCAAAGGAAGAGTCCCGTTTAAAACCTCGTCCAGTTCCTGAGTACTCACTTGCTGGAGTATTAGCGCGGATAACATATTTGCTGCTTCATGCGCCTGCTCGGTCGTTAATGTCAGTAAGAATGGCTTCATCCCGTTCGCCACCATCATCTTGGATAGAATGGTATTTTTCTCCAGTTCGGCCTCCCGATTGGTGAAACCAGTGGTGAATATGCTCATCTGAGTAATTTGGTCGAGAAGCGCAAACTCATGAGCTTGCTCGAGTGTCAGCTTAAGCTCGTGAGCTGGACTGGAGGTCAAAATAGGTACTGGCAGCGCGGCGTCGGTTGTAATGATCCGCTTCTTCGTAGCCAGGTAATCGTCCATAAGTACGATGGAATGCTCTGCGTATCTGTATCTAGCTGCCCATTCATTTATATCAATGTCCAACTCGCGATTGAGCAGATCTATTCGATCACGAATTTCTCGTGCTTTACGGGTGTTGCCCTCATCCTCGGCATCGAGGCATGCATCGTTTAGTGCGGCTATTTCGAGTCCTTTTCTTCGGATGGTGAACGCCAAGTTATTAACCGCTGTCACTTGGCCGAGGAGGTGAGCAGGCCCGGTCAGCCAGAAGCGACATAAACCACAGCGCTTGCCGCCGGGTACTGGGCCATACTTGTCTTGTGAAATGCTTTCGAGTGCGCCGCCATTGCTGCAGGAAGTCCCAGGGCAGATACCATCAGAGGTTATGGTCATAATGCCATCTCTCTCTCTGAGCGCTGTAAGCCCTGCGCTGCCCCCAGCCCCCTCCTGCCCAAGGAGAAATGGTGCGAACTCGTCAAGTGACTCGAGAAATACCTCCGACCCTATAAAATCGATATCACTTTTCATTCGCTCATAGGCATCCTCCATAAATTGACGAAGTTTCGCTGGAGAATATTTCAAGTAGTGAAGCAGCATAACTAAAGTGTGATGGCCGGTTACAAATTGCTGTACCACTTCGAGTGGCACTCCCGCCTCTATAAGATTCGTGACACCACTTACCCGTAATGAATGTAAGTCTACCGCCCATTTGGGACTGCCCTTACTGGGAAAGGTAACAAGTTTTAGCGATTGGCCATACTTTCGCTTAATATTTTTTTGGGTCTGTTCTAGAACCGCTGTGTAAAATCGTGCTAAGCGGGAATATTCTATTGGACGATTTTGGTCTGCCGAGTTTGGGTCGCGGAAAAGTGGGCAGATGGTCGGGCGATGAACTCCAATTGGGCGTTCACGTTCTCTCGAGTCCTGTTGATAATGGGCATAAGAAAGAGGCTCACGAAGTGGGGGGAGATAATTATTTTGCCACTCACTTTGATGTTGCAATAAGCTGGCAAGGGATTGGGAGACGTATGGGATAGCGTATCCAATTATCTTGCTATCATAAGATGCTGTTTTGTTGGTGTTCACCCATAAAGCCAGCCAAGTATCTGCCCTCAAGCTATCATGTTCGAGTTTTAAGGCACCTTCTCTACGACCGGGGATTGCGAATTCACAAGCATTTAGTACAAGGTTTTGCCCGTTATACACGAATTCGTCAAGCTGCCCTGAGTCCAGCCATCGGGCTTGGTGGCTTCTGATTGGCGTGTCTACCAAAGTGTAAAGACAAATAGGAAGCCCAGGGTCGAAAACTTTTACGCTAAGCCCAGTACGCTGATCCCTCACTTGTACCATTGATCTGAAATAAGTTTTTGGAAACGCAAAATCATCCTCAATCAGTACCGACTTGATTTCATTGATAATGTATGGGGGTAAAGAGTCTCTGTATGTTTTAGATGCTGTCGCCTCACTACCAAATCTATCAGAATCGTTCAGAGGATCCGGAAAATTATTATCCGTCTCCATGTCGTTGGCAATGAGATAGTCACGAAGCCAATCAAAAAATTTACGCATCGTGGCAATGTTGTCGTTTCTTCTCCTCTTGCTTGTGATAGTGTCAATCAAATACTGTCGGTATGTTTTATTGTTTATTCGCGTTACATCGCTAATGTGAGTCCGTCGATCAACAAGCCATGGCTTTAGGGGGGGCGAATCTAGCGTGCATAGAAAATCACCAAAAGTATTTATCCGATCTACAATGCTAGAGATTCTAGCAGTATCTCTAGACTGAATAAAAAGCGCGAATAATTCTGCCCAAATGCAAAGTTCTGGTCGTTTTGTCGCAAGCCATCGAAACTTCCCATCGACGCGCCTGTCCTCGTCAGCTACATCATTTCTCTTCGGTCTCTTCAGCTCAACACTATGTTCTGGGTTCATGTTATTCATTGTCTGTAGCAGCCACAAAGCTACAGATCGAGCCTTTCCACGAAACGTCGAAAAAGCAGAGTTTCTTGTTTCAGGAGGGTATTGAACCGCTATTTTAGCGATACAAATTTCTTCGAACCTCCTGATGAGTCCTTCAGAAAAGTCTTGATGAGTACGAACATCAGCTGTAGCAAAGAAGGTACAGGTGTGATGGAAGCCTTTATCCGTCCCTTTCCGTTTGGGAGTGGCATAGGTGGACAAAATTAGCGAGCTTCTTTTACCCCCAAAGGTAGGGTTGGTTAAGGTTTCAATTATATATTTGCCGCGCCAGTCGGTAATTGATTGTGGGAAAAGAAGCCAGTTTTTCGCCCAAAACATAGTGAGTAGCTCAAACTGACGGTCATAAGTTTTTAGTAAGTTTTCACCAGTCATTTCTGAAGCGAGAGTGTTTATAAATGATTCAGCGCTGTTGGATTTGTCAAGTAGCTCGTGATAATCCCTTGAAAGTATATTGTTTGGATATAGTGCGGTTTTTATGAGTTCGCTCCTGGTGGTAGGCATAATTGATAATGCAATTTTTTTTGTTCTTCCACGCTGAGCGATTGAATCAACGAAACAAGCTCTCGTCCACGTGCATTTGTTTTTAGTGATTTCTGAAGCGCCGAAGTTTTTAGGTGTACTGGCCCGGTGTGAGAAGTAAAGGTTTTTGTCTCGAATGCGACAATATTATTCCCTTGTTCGTTTTCACGAATAAATTTGGATTTCCAGAAATTTTCTATCCTTATTCGTTCAAATTGAGAAATAACCTCGTGCATCTCACTGAACGTTATGTCTTCGAGGATTTCGCATTCCGATGAGCTAACGTTCAATGCAATCACACGACCAGATGCTGGTGCTTTGTAATTCTCAATCGTCATGGCTCGATTCCTTTTCTAATGCTTGCTGCGCCTCGGCGCAAAATAGCGGGATCTCTTCCGTGATTCGAGTGTGCGCCTTTTTTAGATCTTCACGCACTACTGCCATGCTCAGCGAGTAATAAACCTCCGTAGATTGCAAACTCACGTGCCTCATCATTATTTTTGTCGTTTCGATTGGAAGCCTCAGGTAGGAAGCACAGAAATGACCATAAAAATGTCGAGCTCCATGAGGATTTATCCCTTGGTCTGACGGCAGGAGCCCAATACGTTTTGCTGCCCTATAGAATGACTTAATTATATTTGATAGTTTTAAAGGCTGTCCGAAGTTGACGCCTTCTTTTTCGTTAACAAAATAGTAGGGGTGTGTATCCTCAACATATCTTCGAACGGTTTTCATATATCGTTTGTGGAGATGAGCAAAAAGCTTATCGACTCCGGGGACAATCCATTCGATTTCTGACTCTTTGCGTTTAGGGGCGCTGTATTCCATGCCCTTCCACCCTGAACGCAAAGGATGGGTAACCCCCAGGTTGTTGCGTGGGGCGAGTCTGTATCGCTCATTCAGAAAAAATGCCCGAGTGCCGTGACGTTTTCCTAGAAATGTATCATCCCAGTTGTAAGGAGCTTCAATAGGATCTGCTAATACTACCCTAGCGCTACCGTTGGACAATACTTGTACGTCTGTGACGAATAAGTGCAAGGGTTCGGACTCTCTCGTGGCTCCAAAGAACATCAGTATGAAAAACAATTTGTCACGGGTTGATGGTGTTGCGTTAATAAGTGCCCAAACTTTTTCGGGCGGAAAATAATCGTAGGTATGAGTGCGACTTGGCGATCTACTTCTAATTTTGAAAGATGATGCGTGAGCGATGCCTTTTCCTATAGAAGTTGCGGGTATTAAGTGGGATAGCGGATCCCATTTTTCTCTAATGGCTAATATTCTGTAATAAGTTGCACGATCCTGAAAGCTCATATCCTTGATTAACGTTTTCTCACGGGTGTTGATCGGAAAATGATTAAAGTTGTCTGCGCAAAACAAACTGAACGTGCTTATCCGCACCACGTCATTTCTAGCGGTTTTGCGCCCTACGGGAGGCCAATTAAGAAGTTCATTGCCGTGCTCGCGAGCTTCTAGAAATCTGCTCAATATCCAGCTAACGTTTTCGGTAGATAAAGGGCGCCTGTTTTCACATAGAATATAGAAGTCATAGAACAAGCCAACTCCTTGGATGGCTTGGTATAAGGCAGGAGGACTGTTTTCCTCACTAATCATTAGATCGCGCGCCCAAGCGAGACATAACAGGCTTATTTCGCCGTTTTCGAGAATAAGTATCGGAACACTGCTGCCTTTCGCCCCTTCGGCGATAGGTATCTCAATTATGGAGTGGACGGTACGACGCATAATGAGGCCCACCAGTATATTGTTTGGGGGTCATAACGGTTTAGTAATCAATCGGACGGGTGTCAAATGATAGGAAGATTTGGCGACGAGCGGTTTTAGGCTTGCAGACAATCAAGATGAGTAGTCTGCTTTCTCTGAGTAAAGCTAAATAGTTCAAGTAGTAAAGGGGTTAAAACGATGGCGAACATGAAGCCGCGCGCCGAGTTGGCCCAGTCGGCACCGATGGCCAGTACGCTGGCGATGTCGAAGGCGCTGACGATCTTGCCGCTGGCGCCGAGTTTGATCTTGTCCCGCAGGTTCAGGCCCACCAGGGTGTTGTGCACGAACAACAGGCCTTCGCGCATCGGCACTCCGATGTGGTCGGTGAACTCCACAGGCGCGGCGCCGGTGCCGCCTTCCTTGCCGTCGACGACGATGAAGTCCGGGAGGATGCCCGTCTCCAGCATGGCCTTGGCGATGCCCATGAACTCCCACGGATGGCCGAGGCAGAACTTGAAACCCACCGGTTTGCCGCCGGACAATTCACGCAGTTGAGCGATGAAATGCATCATTTCGATCGGCGTGGAAAACGCGGTGTGGCGCGACGGTGACACGCAGTCTTCGCCCATCGGGATGCCGCGGGTTTCGGCGATTTCTTTAGTGACCTTGTGCTTGGGCAGGATGCCGCCGTGGCCGGGCTTGGCGCCCTGGCTCATCTTGATTTCGATCATCCGCACCTGTGGCGTGCGGGCTTGCGTGGCGAAGCGCTCCGGGTCGAAACGACCGTCGCTGGTGCGGCAGCCGAAGTAGCCGCTGCCCAGCTCCCAGGTCAGGTCGCCACCGTTTTCCCGGTGATAGGGGCTGATGCTGCCTTCGCCGGTGTCATGGGCGAAGTTGCCGAGCCTGGCGCCCTGGTTCAGCGCGCGGATGGCGTTGGCGCTGAGGGAACCGAAACTCATGGCCGAGATATTGAACACCGACGCCGAATACGGCTGGGTGCACTGCGGGCCGCCGACCGTGACGCGGAAACTGCTCGGGTCGCTCAACGGCGCCGGGCGCATGGAGTGGCCGATGAATTCGAAACCCGACTGGTACACGTCAATCAGTGTGCCGAAGGGTTTGTCGGCGGTTTCATTCTTGGCCCGGGAATAGACCAGCGAGCGCTGGGCCCGGGAGAAGGGCAGGGCGTCGCTGTCGGATTCGAGCAGGTACTGGCGGATTTCCGGGCGGATGCCCTCGACCAGGTAGCGGATATTGCCGAGGATCGGGTAATTACGCCGCACCGCGTGTGGGCTTTGCAGCAGATCGAACAGGCCGATCAGGCTGAGGACAGCGGTGACGGCGGTAATAGGCCAGAGCCAGTCATAGTCAAGAAAAGGCAGGCTGGCGAGGGTGAATATCACGCAGGCGGCAAAGAAGGCGTAGCGGCTCAGGAGTGACAGGCTCATACGGTTTCCTTGGGTTCGGACTCAATAAATTTGGCTAAACACAAAACACTGTGGGAGCGGGCTTGCTCGCGAAGACGCAGTCATTTCCAGCATTTTTGTTGACTGACACACCGCTTTCGCGAGCAAGCCCGCTCCCACATACAAGCAAAGCGCTCCACAGGACGTTCAGGCATTTTGTGCCTGGAGAAAAATCGAAAACAGCTCGGACTGGGATTTGATCCCCAGCTTGCTGTACATGTGTTTCTTGTGGACTTTCACGGTTTCGACCGAGATTTCCAGCTTACGGGCGATTTCTTTACTGGAGTAACCGCTGAGCATCAAACGCCCGACATCCAGCTCCCGGGCTGTCAACTGCGCGCCTTTGAGTTGCTGCACCGAGGCTTCCAGCTGTACCCGCCAGTCGGCTTGCGGCGGGGTGGGGGCCAGGGCCACGACTTCGTTGATTTCATAGGGTAGACGCTGGCGTAACAATCCGAGTACCCATGGCTGGATCAACGACAGCAAGGCGATCTGCTGGCCGCCGAAGCGCTGCTTGCTGCCCAGGGACAGGCACAGTGTGCGGTCGCCTTCGAGCTGACAATTGAACTGGATTTCGTCGGCCACCACATTCAGACGAAAGTAGCGCTGGTAATACTCGGTCAGCTCGAAGTGCTCCGGGGCCACTTCCGACAAGCGATACAGCCCGGTGCGCGACTGCTCGCGGCAGGCGATGTAGAAGGGATCGAGCAGGTACAGGCCGCGCAGGTAATCCTGGAACAACTGGTCGGGGCTGCCGTCAACGCCTGGGCATTCGGCGAATACCTGCGGGTGCTGATCGGCACTGAAAAGCAGCGCCACCCAGCTGTCGAAGGGTACGTACTGGTCCAGCAGGCGTACAAGCTGGGTCCAGAAATTGGGCTTGTCCAGGGCGTCGATCAGTTGCCCCACCGAGCGGTGCCAGGCGATGTCGTCCAACGAGAGTGTCATGCATCTACCCCTATCGTGTTACCCCAGCGGCGTAATTCCCCGCCCGGTTGCTTGCTGCGCATACTGGCGCACAGACACCGACCGGGCAATCTTTCTGCCGCCCGGCCCATGACAAGGAATACCCATGAAGGTCGAACTCGCCCAATTGGCAGGCCGTGACAACGACACGGCCTACAACCTCGAACGCACCCTGGCGGCGATGGCTGCGTGCGCTGCCGAGACGCAGCTGATCCTGTTCCCCGAAGGCCACTTGATGGGCTTCCCTTCGGCCGAGTCCGTGGCCGAGGTGGCCGAGGCACTGGATGGCCCGTCCGTCAGCGCGGTGGTCGCCGCTGCCCGCCAGCGCAATATCTCCGTGGCCATCGGCATGGCCGAGAACGACAACGGCCGCTTCTACAACACCACGCTGCTGATCACCCCTGAAGGCATCGCGCTGAAGTACCGCAAGACTCACCTGTGGGCCTCGGATCGTGGTGTCTACGAGGCAGGCGATCGCTACGTCACCTGCCTGTGGAACGGCGTACGCGTGGGCCTGCTGATTTGCTACGACATCGAATTCCCCGAAAGCGCACGCGCCCTGGCGCAACTGGGAGCCGAACTGTTGATTGTCACCAACGGCAACATGGACCCGTACGGCCCGACCCACCGCACCGCGATCATGGCCCGCGCCCAGGAAAACCAGGCGTTTGCGCTGATGGTCAACCGGGTGGAAGAGGGTGACGGTGGCTTGCTGTTTGCCGGCGGCAGCGCATTGGTCGATCCGCTGGGCACCCTGTTGTTCGAAGCCGGACGCGAGGAAGGGCAGTTTGCGGTCGAACTGGACCTGAACCAGCTGACGGCGGCGCGCCAGGATTACCGCTATCTGGATGATCAGCGGCTGAGGTTGCCGGGGGAAGTGGTTGAGCGGGCCTGCGGGTTGCGCGAGCTGCTGATTCCTGCGCGCTGATCCGGGTTCTGTGTTGGCTGGACTGACGCCTTCGCGGGCAAGCCCGCTCCCACATTGGTTTTGTGAATGCCCGAGATCAAATGTGGGAGCGGGCTTGCTCGCGAAGAGGCCAGCACAAACAACACACATGCTCGACCCTTGACCGAATAACAACAACGCAACACCCGTAATTTGCGCCGAACTCGGCTCTGCCATAAATCCAATAAAATCCGGAGTAGTCGCTCATGGCTCGTTTGCAACGCACCCTGTCACTGGGGTCGGTGGTGCTGTTTGGCATCGCCTACATGACGCCGATCATTGTGCTCGGCACCTTTGGCATCCTCGCTCAATCCACCGCCGGCATGGTGCCGGCCGCGTACCTCGCGGCGCTGGTGGCGATGTTCTTCACCGCCATGAGCTACGGGCGCATGGCCTCGGCGTTTCCGGTGGCCGGCTCGGCCTACAGCTATGTGCGCAAGGCCATCAGCCCGAAACTCGGGTTCATCGCCGGTTGGGCGGTGCTGCTCGATTACCTGTTCCTGCCCATGGCGATCTGGCTGATCGGCGCGGCCTACCTCAACTCCGCTTTCCCGGCGGTGCCGCAGTGGGTTTGGGTACTGGCGTTCATCGGCATCACCAGCGCGATCAACATCGTCGGCCTGAAACTGGCCAATGGCATCAACGCCTTGCTGATGCTGGTGCAGTTCCTGGTGCTGATCGCCTTTGTCGCGCTGTGCGTGCATTACGTCGGCGGTGATGCGGGCACGCCGTTGTGGTCGATCAAGCCGTTCTTCAATGGCGACATGCAAATGCCGCTGATCATGAGCGGCGCGGCCATCGCCTGCTACTCGTTCCTGGGCTTCGACGCGGTCAGCACCCTGACCGAAGAAACCCGCGATCCGCGCCGCACCATTCCCCGGGCGATCATGCTGATCACCCTGATCGGCGGGCTGATTTTTGTCGGTGTGTCGTACTTCGTGCAGATCGCTCATCCGTCGTTCCAGTTCGACAGCGTCGACTCGGCGGCCTATGAAATTGCCCGCAACATCGGTGGCGACCTGTTCGTGTCGATCTTCCTGATCGGCCTGATCGTCGGCCAGTTCGCCTCGGGGCTGTCGGCCCAGGCCAGCGGATCTCGGCTGCTATACGCCATGGGCCGCGACGGCGTGTTGCCGAAAGGTTTTTTCGGCACCTTGCACGAACGCTTCGGCACGCCGATCAACAGCATCCTGCTGTGCGCCGTGGTGGCGTTGCTGGCACTGAAACTGGACGTCACCACCTCGACCTCGTTCATCAACTTCGGCGCATTCCTGGCCTTCAGCCTGGTCAACCTGTCGGTGATCTTCCACTACTGGATCGGAGGCGAGAAAAAAGGCCCGCGCGAATTCTTGCTGTTCCTGCTGTTCCCGTTCATCGGCCTGGCGGCGGATTTGTGGCTGATGGTCAGCCTCGATCACCTGGCGGTGTATCTGGGGTTGAGCTGGCTGGCGATCGGCGTAGTGTACCTGGCGGTGTTGACCGGCGGCTTCCGTCGGCAGCCGCCGGAGATGGACTTCCAGGAAGCGCTCTGAGACGCCATCAGGCTGCCGGTCAGGTCTGGCGTAGCGGGAGTTGTACGCGAAACGTCGTCCCGCTCCCCGGCTCGCTGCTCACCGAAATATCGCCACCGTGTTTTTTCACAATGCCATAGGACAGGGACAGGCCCAGCCCTGTCCCTTGGCCCACCGGTTTAGTGGTGAAAAACGGATCGAAGATTTTTTGCAGGGTGTCGGGCGCGATGCCTGATCCTGTATCGGCGATTTCGATCCACGCCGTCTCGCCCTCTGTCCCGGTGCGAAGGGTGATGGTGCCGCGTTCGGGGCCCATGGCCTGCGCGGCGTTGACCACGAGGTTCATGATGACCTGGTTGATTTGCGACGGCAGGCACTCGATTTCCGGTAGCGCCTGGTAGTCCTTGACCACATCGGCCTTGTACTTGAGTTCGCTGGCGACGATGTTCAGTGTCGACTCGATGCCCTGTTGTAGATTGGCCCATTGCCATTCCTGATTGTTGTCGATCCGGGAGAAGTCTTTCAGGTCCCTGACGATCTGCCCGACCCGGCTGATTCCCTCCTTCGACTCCTTGATCAACAGCGGCACGTCCTCGCGCAGATATTCAAGTTCGATCTGCTCGCGCATGTGTTCCAGTTGCAGCGCTGTCTGGCTGCCCGCCAGGACCTGTTCAGCACTGTGATAGGCGTCGAGCATGGTCAGCAATTGCTGAAAGTAACCGTCCAGGGTGCCAAGGTTGGAGGAGATGAACCCGATTGGATTGTTGATCTCATGCGCGACTCCGGCCGCCAGTTGGCCCAGCGAAGCGAGCTTTTCCGATTGCACCAACTGGCTTTCCAGTTGCTTGCGCTCGTCGATTTCCCGCTGCAAAGCCTCGCTGGCCTGCTTGAGCTGGGCGGTGCGCTGATCCACCAGGTGTTCCAGGTGATGCATCTGCAGCGAGGCCCGTTCGGTCATTTCCCATTTGGTCAGCAAGGTGTTGGCCATCTGCTGGACTTCGATGTTGTCGAACGGTTTCTTCAGGATCAGCAGCCGGTCATGGGCATTCAGACGATTGAGCAGATCGTCCCAGGAATAATCGGAATAGGCGGTGCAGACCACTACCTGTAGTTGCGGATCCTGCTGCCACAGGTGTTCGATGGTTTTTGCCCCGTCCCAGCCGTCGGGCATTCGCATATCGACAAACGCCAGCGCGTAGGGGCGTTGTTCCTGCAGCGCGCGGTTGAGTTTGCCCAGGCCTTCTTCGCCACCATAGGCCGAATCCAGTTCGAACATCGGGCGCTCGGGTTGGGCCTGTTCGCCAAACAGTGCGGCCTCCATCTCGTCGAGTTCTGCCGAGTGAGCCTGGGGCGGGGCGAGAATCTTGCGAAAGTCGTCGTGGATCGACGGCATGTCGTCGATCAACAGAATGCGACGGTTCGAGAGCTCACTCATGCGTTCTCCGTTACGGTGATCAGCGGTATCTGCAAGGTAAACAACGCGCCCAGGCCCGGGCCGTCACTGTGGGCGGTGAGGTGGCCATTCATCTCGATGGCCGCCAGCGCGCAGCTGTGCAGGCCGAAACCATGTCCTTCCTTGCGGGTGGTGAAACCGTGGGCAAAGATCCGCGTCATGTTTTCCGGGGCGATACCTTCGCCATCGTCCCTGACGCTGATTTCCAGGAAAGTGTTGTCGACGATTCGCACACCGAGGGTCATTTCCCTTGAGCGGTTGTTGAGGTCGGACATTGCGTACTTGGCATTGCTGATCAGGTTGATCAGGATCAGCAGCAAGCGGTGCTTGTCCCCCATCACCTGAGGCACCTCGCTGTATTCCTTTATCACCGTGACGTGATGCCGGGTCAGCGCGCCGGCATTCATGCGCAGGGCGTCTTCGAGCAGTTCGCCGATGTACAGCGGTTCGGTGATGCTGTTGGCCCCGGCATAGGATTGCTGGGTGGCAACGATGTCCTTGATGTGGTCGACGCTCTTGCTCATCTGCCCCAGTTCGTCGGCCATCTCCTGCTGTTCCTGGGCGATGGCGCCGACCAGTTGATTGAGATAACCGGGCAGTAGTTTGCCCTTGTCGTCCTCGGTCAGGAAATGGCCAAGGTCGTCCGGATGGCCGTTGATCAGTTGCATTGCCTTGCCCAGTCCGAGGGTCTTGCTGCTGCGAAGCTTTCGCGCAATCAGGTCGGCAGAGATGTTCACGCTATTGAGCACGTTGCCGACGTTGTGCAGCACGTTGGTGGCGATTTCGGCCATGCCGGCCTGGCGTGCGGTGGCGAGCAGTTCGCTCTGGGCATTCCTGAGCTCGCGGGTACGTTCCTCGACCCGCTGTTCGAGCACGTCGTTGGCGGTTTGCAGAGCGCTGTTGACCCGGTTGATCTCGGCGAAGCTGCGGATCAGGCGAAATGCCAGCCACATCAGCAGCAACACCAGCAGGCCGGAAAACACCAACAGGTAGAAATGGTACTTTTTGTCGACTTTCTCGGCCCGTTGCTGATCCTGGTTGAGCATGTTGGTGATGTCGTCCAGACGATCCGCCACGGGAACCGCCTCGATGTCTTCGAGCAAAGCATTGACAAGCGGCTGCTCGCGCAGGATCAGGGCGACGTGATTGCTGAGGATCCGGATCGGGGTATGAAATTCCCCAGGCAAGCGTTGTGCGTTCACCGCCAGTTTGCTCAGCCCCACCTGAATGTCGGCGGCTTTGTCGGTGGAGGTGACCTGGGCGAACTCCAGGGCACTGAGCAACAGGTCATAGGTATCGCTGGCGATGTTTTGCACTTGCAGCTTGTCGAGGTCAGGCAGGTCGGCCAGTTGCGCCTGGATGTCGTCCTCGGCGGTGGGCAGGAAGGCCAGCGAGTTGCGCAGCAAGGCGTTGTGCGACTTGAACTGCTCCACCAGGCGGGTCTTTTCCTGCATCGCCTGCAGAAAAGCCTCGTGGGCATCGTTCCATTGCCGTGAGTCGTTGCGCCCATGACCTGACTCCATGGTGTCGAAGCGCTCCCATAACCGATTCATCTCGTTCATGGGCGAAACCAGAGGGTCGTAGTTATGCGAAATCGCCACCCGGGATTTGAGGATCTCGTTTTCCCACTGCGCGTCTTGCTGTTTGATCAGGCGGATCAGATCCCGGGATTCCGAGTAGGTCACGGTCTGTTCCGAGTTGGATTTGAAGTATAGAAATATCAGGATCGAGACCAGGAGCACGGCGACGAGTCCGAGTAACAGCAGGCTGAAGCGGCGTGACAGCTTTATCATGGCTTACCCTTCCATTCGCCGGTCAGGGTCTTGAGAAACTTCACAATCAGCGCTTTGTCTTCAGCGCTCGGCATGCGCCCCAACTGATACTGGAACATGACATCCACGGCTCTTTCGAGGGTGGGCGCCGAGCCGTCGTGAAAGTAGGGGGCGGTCAGCGCGACGTTGCGCAGGCTCGGGACCTTGAACACCGAGCGGTCCGCTTCGTCACCGGTAACGTTGAACCGTCCCTGGTCGGTGGCGGTCGGGTTGCCGCGATCGGCGATGTAATCACCGAACACCCCGAACTTCTGGAACATGTTGCCACCGATGTTCACGCCCTGATGACAGGCGATGCAGCCGTAGTCCTTGAAGCGCTGATAGCCGTATTTTTCCTCCAGGGTCAGGATGTCCGTATCCCCCAGCAGGTATTGATCGAAACGGGATCCGGGCGTCAGCAGGGTGCGCTCGTAGGCGGCCAGGGCGCTCTGTATATTGGCCTTGGTCACTGCATTCGGGTACGCCGCGCTGAAGCCTGCGCGGTAGTCTGCATCCTCGTTGATCCGCTGGATGATGGTGTTCCAGTCGCTGCCCATTTCGTGGGGACTGGTAATGACGACGTTGCTTTGCGCCTCGAGCGTTTCGACGCGGCCGTCCCAGAATTGACGAAAGTTGAGGCTGGCGTTGAACACCGTCGGCGTGTTGATCGATACCGGTTGTCCATCGAAGCCGAGGGAAAGTGCGCGGGTGTCAGCTCCGCTCTTGTCCAGTTGATGACAACTGGCGCAGGACAGGGTGTTGTTGACCGACAGGCGCGGATCACTGAAGAGCCTGCGACCGAGTTCGACCTGAGCGGGGTTCTGTTTCGGTATCTCGGGCAAAGGTTTAAGCGGTTCGTCCAGCGGCGCGGCACCGGCGATTGCACTGAGCCCGTAAAGCAGGATCGCAAGGGAGTGGGGGACAAGGGACATGGGCCATCGTCTCGCTGATTTACCTGCGGACTGTCGTTTCTGCCTGTTCATGAGTCGTCTCGCCGTTCTGCCCAGCCTACGGCTAGCAGCTGCGCAAACGCGTCTGCCGGCAGGGCTTTGCTAAAGTAGTAACCTTGGCCTTCCTCACATTGATGGGCCTTGAGAAACGCCAGTTGCTCCTCGGTCTCGACGCCTTCGGCGATGACATTCAGATCGAGGCTCCTGCCCAGACTGATGATCGCGCTGACCAGGGCGGCATCGTTGGTGTCATTGCTCAAGCCACGAATGAACGACTGATCGATTTTCAGCACATCGATGGGGAACCGGCGTAGATAGCTCAAGCTGGAATAACCGGTGCCGAAGTCATCGATGGCCAGCCGCACTCCCAGCGTCTTCAGCCGGTTCAGCGCGGTCATGGTCGCCTCGACGTTCTGCATCAGTACACTTTCGGTGATCTCCAGTTCCAGCAGGCAGGGGGGCATTCCCGTCTGTTCGAGTATCTGTTTGACGCCTTCGACGAAATCACGTTGACGAAAGTCGATGGCCGATGTGTTGACTGACATGCGGATCGCCGGCAGTCCGGCCGCTTGCCAGAGTCGTGTCTGGCGACAGGCTTGGGCCAATACCCACTTGCTCAGTGGCACGATCAGGCCGCTGTCTTCGGCCACGGGGATGAATTCGCAAGGGTAGACCCAGCCATTTCCGGTTTTTTGCCAGCGCACCAGCGCCTCGGCACCGACCACCCGTCCGCTGAGCAGCTCGATTTTCGGTTGGTAGTGCAGGACGAATTCGTGCCTTTGCAAGGCCTGACGAATACCCGATTCAATACTCTGCTGCTCCCGGGCCCGCTGGTTCATGGCTTCGATGAAGAAACCGATGTCGTTCGGACCGCTTTCCTTGATGTGGCGCATGGCGGATTCGGCTTTTTTGATCAGGTCAATGGCCTCGAACCCGTCATCGGGGTAAACGCTGATGCCCAGGCTGGCGGTGATGCTGATCTCCTGGCCGGCGATCGACTGTGGGCTGCGCACGGCACTCAGCAGTTTTTCGGCGATGCCGCGGGTCTGCTGGGGGTGGTTGATGTCGCTGAGGATCACCACGAATTCGTCGGCGCCATAGCGAAAGACCGAGTCGGACTCTCGCACGTACTTGAGCAGTTGTTGCCCGACCCGTTTGAGCATTTCGTCCCCGGCCGGGTGGCCCAGAGCGTTGTTGATGCGCTTGAACCGGTCGAGCCCGAGAAACATCACCACCAGATGCTTGTCATGGCGTCGGCAAGTGGCCAGCGACTGGCTCAGGCGATCACCCAGCAATGTGCTGTTGGGCAACCCTGTAAGGGCGTCGTACTGCAGCAAGTGCGATACCTTGAGCAGTTCGTGTACCCGCGCCTCGATGGTCTGCTCAAGGCTCAACAACTTCAGCGCCGCGTCCTGTGCCAGCTGCCATTTCCAGGTCAGGGCATTGGCCATCTGGCGGATTTCCAGGGTATCGAAAGGTTTTTTCAGAATCAGCAACTGGTCACCGAACTCCAGTCGTTCGGCCATGGCTTCCCAGCTGTAGTCGGTATAGGCGGTGCACAAGGCAATTTGCAGGTTCGGGTCGGCATTCCACAGGTGTTCAATGGTTTCCAGGCCGTCCCAGCCGGGCGGCATACGCATGTCGATAAATACCAGGGCATAGGGGCGGCTATCGGCCAATGCACGTTCGACCAGCTCCAGGGCTTCCTTGCCCTGAAAGGCGGAGTCGATCTGGAAGGTGAGACGCAGTGACTGCCGAGTCTCGAACAGTGAGTGTTCGAGACTGTCCAGATCCACCTCGTCGCTGGTGCTCGGGGTGAGGATCTTGCGAAAATCGGCATGGATCGCCGGTGCATCGTCGATGATGAGAATGCGTCGGTTGGTCTGGGGGGAAAGTGTTTTCATCCCTCATCCTCCCTGGGGGACGGAGGAGCGATGCTCCCGTCCTTGAGCAATCGGGCCGCTTGTTCAGGATTCACGGCCTCGCTGAAGTAGAGGCCTTGTGCGCTTGATAGCGGGGCGGCTGACTCTGGCGTTTGGGGCCGGTCCGACGGCTGGACGCCTTCGGTAATGATGCCGATACCCAGGTCCCGGGCGAAGTTGACGATTGCCCGCAGGCTGTTGGCGCCAGCCGCATCCTGGGTCGCGCCGTCGATAAAGGATTGGTTGAGCTTCAGGTGATTGACCCGGTAGGTTTTCAGGTAATCGAATGATGAATATTCGGTACCGAAATCATCGATGGCGATCTTTACCCCCAGCTCCCGCAGCCGTGGCAGTACATCGTTTTGGGTCCACTTGGTTTGCGCCAGAGTCGCTTCGGTCACGTCGAAACGCAGGTCCCAGGGGGCGAGTTCCCATCTCGCAGTGGTGCGCAGCACGTCGTAAATGAGTTCCGGACCACTTTTTAGCTGCGCCAGGGACAGTTTGATCGCCATCACGGGAGGCGCCATTCCCTCGTTGCGCCACAGGCTCATCTGCCGGCAGGCCTGGTTCAGCACCCAGCGTCCGAGAGGGATGATGGCACCGGTCTTTTCCGCTGCGGGCACGAAAGCCGACGCCTGCAGTTCGCCGCGTTGGGGATGGCACCAGCGCACTTGCGCTTCCATGCCCAGGATCCTGCCGCTGTGCATATCCACTTCCGGAACGTAATGCAGAGCCAGTTCATCGCGCTCGATGGCCGTCATCAAGTCATTGGCGATGGTCATGCGCTCGGCCACCTCCTGAGTGATCTCCTGCGAGTGGAAGTGATATTGGTTGCGGCCCATTTCCTTGGAACGGTACAGCGCCATGTCCGCCTGGCTCAGCAGGCTGTCGGCGTCGAGGCAGGCGACGCCATAGCTGCTGATGCCGATGCTGACTGAAATATGCAGGGCATTGCCGGCGAGGTTGTACGGCGTCAGCAGCGCATCGCGGATATTGGCTGCCATGGCGGCGGACTGGGTCGGGTCGCTGACATCCAGTTGCAGGATCGCGAACTCGTCCCCGCCCAGGCGTGCCACCACATCGTTTTCCCGCACGCCGGATTTGATGCGCCGGGCCACTTCCTGTAACAGCAGATCACCCACCGGGTGGCCGAGGGTGTCGTTGATCCGCTTGAAGTGATCCAGGTCCAGATAAAATACCGCGAATGCCTCTGCGCCGCGACGTGCGGCAGCAAAGGCCTGATGCAGGCGTTCGATCAGGGTGGCGCGGTTGGCCAGGCCGGTGAGCCCGTCCGTGCGGGCGAGCAGGGCCATTTTTTCTTCGGCCACCCGGCGTTCGGTAATGTCGAGAATGATCCCCTCGACTTCCAGCAGGCGACCGTCATGGTCGCGTACGGGAATGTAGCGGTTCTCCACCCAGCGCCATGCGCCCTGGCCGGTGCGCAGGCGAAATTCAATCGAGGCGCCCAGCGCATGGCGGTCCAGCACCCGGGCCATGGCCGCATCGACACTGGCCTGGTCTTCCGGGTGGATCAACTGCTGAGCCCAGTTGGCCGAGCTCACCAGATCGGCGGCGACGTGCCCGTAGCGGGTGATGTTATGGGAAATGTACATCAGCGGAAACGACGGCTCGCCACGCAACCGGTAAAGGATGGTCGGGCTGTTCTGCACGATGATATTGGCGTCGGACAGTTCCCGGGTACGTTCCTGGACCGCTTGTTCCAGCAGGTTCATCTTGAGCGCGGCATCTTCGGTCATCTGCCATTTGACCGTGAGTGCGCTGGCCATCTGGCGTATCTCGATGGCGTCGAAGGGTTTCTTCAGAATCAGCAGGCGGTCGTTGAGCGCCAGCCGTTGGTCGATGTCCTCCCAGGAGTAGTCGGAGTAGGCGGTGCACAGCGCCACCTGCAGTTTGGGATCGACCTGCCATAACCGTTCGATGGTCTCCAGGCCATCCCAGCCAGGCGGCATGCGCATGTCGATGAAAGCCATGGCGTAGGGGCGATCGTTCGCCAGGGCGGCTTCGAGTTTGTCCAGGGCTTCGCGGCCCTGGAACGCCGAGTCCAGTTCAAAGTGTTGGGTCTGCGTGGGGGACTGGGTGCCGAACAGGAGGTTTTCGGTTTGTCCCAGGCTGTCGTCCTCGGCAATGCCGGGGCTTAGAATTTTGGCGAAATCGGCATGAATCGACGCGGTGTCGTCGACAATGAGTATGCGGCGATTGATTTGCGGCGGCCGGATATTCATTGATCGGCACCCGCCGGGGTACACGCGTTCAACATCGGGAGCATCCTTTTCCCCTCCACACGTCTGCGCACAGGCCGGTTGTATCGTCCAGTGTGCTGAGCATAGTTGCCAGTCCGTCATTTTGCCTGTCGGGTTCAAGCGGTGATTTGCGTCCATGGCGGAAAAATCATCTAGCCTGTCACTCAAGCAAGGGCAAGAAAGGACGTAGGCCCGTGCCAACTGACACATTCACGGTTCACCTGAGGCCATGCCATGGAAGAGCAGTCTGCCCCGACTTTGCCCCGTCGACCCAAGGTGTTGCTGGTCGATGACGAGGAATCGATCCTCAGCAGTTTGCGCCGCCTGTTGCGCGGCCAACCCTACGATGTGCTGCTGGCCGGCAGTGGCGCGCAGGCGCTGGAAATCATGGCGCAGCAGCCGGTAGATCTGGTGATGAGCGATGCACGCATGCCCAATATGGACGGTGCCACATTGCTGGCGCATGTCCATCAGCTCTATCCGCAGACCACGCGGATCATGCTGACCGGGCACGTCGACCCGTCGGCGATCATCAAGGCCATCAACGAGGGGCAGATTCACCGCTACATCAGCAAACCCTGGAATGACGACGAACTGCTCCTGACCCTGCGCCAGGCCCTGGACCACCAGCATTCGGAGCGTGAGCGCCAGCGCCTGGAACAATTGACCCGTGTGCAGAACGACCAACTCAAGTTGCTCAACAGCACGCTGGAAAAACACGTCGCCGCCCGCACCGCCGAATTGCAGCAGACCGCCGACATGCTCGACCTGGCTTACGAGGAGCTCAAGCACAGCTATGTCACCGGCACTGAAGTGTTCTCGCTGCTGGCCAACCTGCGCCTGCCACCGGCCAAGCAGACCAATCGGCAGGTCATCGAACTGGTGCGCGGCTACTGCATGGAACACGGGCTGGACGAAGCCGCCAACCGCGACCTGACCATGGCGGCCGCTCTGTACAACATCGGCAAGCTGAGCTGGTCCGACAGCATGATGGTCACCCCTTCGGATCTGCTCAGGCACACTGACTGCGACCGCTATCGTGGTTATCCGAAGCAGAGCGAATCGCTGCTGATGTCCCTGGACCCGATGAAGGATGCGGCGCGGTTGATCCTGCACCATCAGGAACGCTGGGACGGCAGCGGCTTCCCCGACCGGCTCAAGGGCAACGCCATTCCGTTCGGCTCGCGATTGCTGAAGCTGGCGGTCGATTTCGTCGAGTTGCAGCGAGGATTGATTCTCGAACGACAGATGAACAGCGACGAAGCGCTGCTCTACCTGCGCCAGTACGCCGGACGGCTTTACGATCCTGACCTGCTCGAAGATTTCATAAAGGTATGCATCACATTCCTGAGCGATATCACCTTGGCCGACCCGCAGGTCAAGGTCCTGACCACCCGGGAACTGACGGCCGGGATGGTGCTGGCGCGCAATCTCAACGCCGATAACGGCATGCTCCTGCTCAATGCCGGCAAGGTGTTGAGCGACCCGCTGGTGGAAAAACTGATCGCCTTCGAAGCGATGGAAAGCGGCAAGTACAGGATTTTCGTGAAGGTCCCGCAGGATACGCCGCAGGTGCTTCAAGCCAAGGCATGACGACGGACGGTCGGACATGGGATCCTTGTGATTTCCATCAGGGTCCATGGCCGACACATGACATCTGCATCCGCTGTTTCACCGCGCATTATCCATATCGCCGCCGCCCTGTTGATCGGCCCTGACGGCCGCACGTTGCTGGTGCGCAAGCGCGGCACCACGGCGTTCATGCAGCCGGGCGGCAAGATCGAGGCCCATGAGTTGCCGGTTCATGCGCTGGCCCGGGAGTTGGAAGAAGAGCTGGGGCTGGAGATCGATCCGGCGCAGGCCGTCTACCTCGGTCACTTCTCGGCTCCGGCCGCCAACGAGCCGGGCTTTGTCGTACACGCCGAGATTTTTCAGCTGCACATCGATGTCGACGTGACGCCCGCGGCAGAGATCGAAGAAGTGATCTGGATCGACCCGGCCACCGACGGCGGTGTCAGCCTGGCGCCATTGACACGGGACCTGATCCTGCCGTTTTATCGAGCATCGCTGACCGCGATCGCCTGATCATCACGCAAAGGACTTCGCCCATGATCCCGCTTCAAGACCTGCTTGTTTTTGCTGCTGCCGCGTTGCTGATGGTACTGACGCCGGGGCCGAACATGATCTACCTTATCTCCCGTTCGATCTGCCAGGGTCGCAAGGCCGGGGTGATTTCGTTGCTTGGGGTGGTTGCTGGATTCTTCGTGCACCTGTTTGCCGCCGCCGCCGGTTTGACCGCGGTGTTCCTGGCGGTGCCGATGGCCTATGAGGTGTTGAAGTGGGCCGGTGCGTTGTACCTGTTGTGGCTGGCCTGGCAGGCGGTCAAGCCCGGTGCGCGCTCGCCGTTCGAGGCGCAGCAGTTGCCCCCGGATTCGTCGCGCAAGCTGATCACCATGGGCTTTTTGACCAGCGCCCTGAACCCGAAAATCGCGGTGTTCTATCTGTCGGTGTTTCCGCAGTTCATCACACCGGAGCACGGTTCGGTGTTCAGCCAGAGCATCATCCTCGGCCTGACCCAGATCAGCGTGAGTTTCTGCGTCAACCTGTTGATCGCCATGTTTGCCGCGGGCATCGCCTCGTGGTTCGTCAACAACCCGACCTGGCTGGCGATGCAGCGCTATTTCATGGGCTTCGTATTGTCGGCGCTGGCGCTGCGGCTGATGCTTGAGCAAAAACGGATGGTTTGAGCATGTGGATCGAACGACTGGATGCCAGCCATGCCCTGGACTACCGGGCGCTGATGCTCGAAGCCTACGATCTGCATCCGCAGGCCTTCACCTCGAGCGTGCGCGAGCGGGCGGCGATGCCGCTGGGCTGGTGGGAGTCGCGCCTGACCGGCAAGCTGGACGTGGTGCTCGGAGCGTTCGAAGAAGGGCGCTTGGCCGGCATCGTCGGCCTCGCGTTCGAGCCTCGGGAAAAGGCCCGGCACAAGGTGACGCTGTTTGGCATGTATGTATCACCGACGGTCCGCCAGCGCGGGCTCGGTTATCAACTGGTCCGGGCTGCACTGGCCGAGGCGCAGAGCCATGGGGGTTTGCGCCTGATCCAGTTGACCGTCACCGCCGGCAACGATGCCGCGTTCAACCTCTACCAGCGCTGCGGTTTCGTCCAGTTCGGGCTGGAACCGATGGCCGTGCGGGTGGGGGAAGATTACTTCGACAAGATCCACATGTGGCGCGAGCTCTGAAGTCACCGCAGATCCCCTGTGGGAGCGGGCTTGCTCGCGAAAGCGGCATAACATTCAAGATTGATGTTGCCTGACACACCGCTTTCGCGAGCAAGCCCGCTCCCACATTTGATCGGTGTTGATCAAGCAACCTTTATCGAACCGCGCTAACCCCATCCAGCGTCGAAAACGACGTGTCCTTGGCCGTCAGCAAGAAGTCGCGCATGTACGGCGCATCGAGCATGTCGGCGCGGATCGCCGCATACAGCGTGGCGAACAAACCTTTCTCACCCAGCCGCGTTCAACCTCTACCAGCGCTGCGGTTTCGTCCAGTTCGGGCTGGAACCGATGGCCGTGCGGGTGGGGGAAGAT
>NZ_JBWKWD010000001.1:0-129637 GCF_059422045.1 Pseudomonas sp. GW821-FHT02A08 | reverse complement strand
CGCATGTACGGCGCATCGAGCATGTCGGCGCGGATCGCCGCATACAGCGTGGCGAACAAACCTTTCTCACCCAGCCGCTTGCCTTTCACGTAACCCCGCGAGCTGTATTCATGCAGCGCCCAATGGGGCATGCCGCACACGCCGCGACCGCTGGCCACCAGTTGCATCATCATGACCGTCAGTTCCGAGGTGCGGACCTGGGCCGGTTCGATGTCGGCGGGTTCGAGGAAGCGGGTGAAGATGTCCAGCCGGTCCCGTTCCACCGGGTAGGTGATCAGGGTTTCCGGGAGCAGGTCTTCGGGGACGATGTAGGCTTTGCCGGCCAGTCGGTGCTGGTTGGCCACCGCCAGCATCGCTTCATAAGTGAACAGCGGTACATAGGTGATCCCGGCCAGATCCAGCGGGTCGGAGGTTACCACCAGGTCCAGGTCGCCACGGGCCAGGGCCGGCAGCGGGGCGAAGGAAAAACCCGAAGCCAGGTCCAGTTCGACTTCCGGCCAGGCGTCGCGGAACTGGTCGATGGTCGGCATCAGCCATTGGAAGCAACTGTGGCATTCGATGGCCATGTGCAGGCGCCCGGCGGTGCCACCGGCCAGGCGACTGATGTCACGCTCGGCAGCGCGTAGCAGCGGCAAGGTGGCGTCGGCCAATTGAAGCAGGCGCAAACCGGCGCTGGTGAAACGCACCGGTTTGGTCTTGCGCACGAACAACGGCATGCCCATTCGCTCTTCCAGCTCCTTGAACTGGTGAGACAGGGCCGACTGGGTCAGGTGCAGGCGATCAGCCGCATCCACCAGGCTGTCGGCTTCGCGCAAGGCGTGCAGGGTCTTGAGGTGACGGATTTCAAGCACCGGGGGGCTCCATGAGTAAAACTTGTCGATAAATCGAAAAGATTGAGTTTGTCTCATGTTGATGCCGCTGTCGACCCTAAGCACGGCAGAGCACATTGCGTGCTCCGCCGTTGTTACTTCACAGCGTGGAAAAGTGCTTGTTGCCCAGCGGTTTGCCGATGTCGCCGCGCCAGATCGCCTCGACCGTACCGCCACTGGCGGCCACGTCCTTCTGCCATTGCAGGCCCAGGTTGCGTTGTTCCGGCCGTTTCAGGTGGCCTTTGACGAAGTCTCTGAACTGAGGCTTGGCCGAGGTGTAGTGGAAGTGCGCGTACCACAGGGTTTGTGCAGGTTCGCTGCGCAGGTCGCGCACTTCGTATTCCTGCAGGAAATCCCGTCGTCCGTCGGCGCGTTTGCCCAGGTCGCGCAGGCCGCCTTCCTTGCGAATGTCCACCACTTGCTGTTCAAGCAGATAGTCCAGATAACCTTCGGTCGGGGTTTTGCTGCTCATGGTTTGATTGATGCGCAAGGTACGCCCCGTGCGCAACATTTCATCGGCCCGATTGCGCAATTGCAGCACGACGGCCTCGGCGGGGGACAATCGTTCGATGGCCCGGGCGCGCGTGGTCAACTCCGTGGCCTCGCTGCTCATCATGTGCTCAAGGTCGACCGGCAACATGTCTTGCCGAGCGTAGCCTTCGACTTTGCGGCTGTAGGCGCTTGCCGCCTCCAGCCTGTTCCTGGCTTCTGTCAGCAACGGGCCGACATCGGTCGGCAGTTCCGGCTGCACGGAGCCCGCTGGCTCGCTGAGGTGATATTTACCACTGGAACGCGGTAGCCAGGTTTCCGTGCGGCCACCGATTCTTTCGATGGTGAAGCGCTGTTGCCGCGTAGTGGTGTCGGTGCTGGCCACGCCGATCAGCAACTGGTTGTCCTCAGTTTCAAACAATTGCCGTCCGGGGCGTTCTTCCACTGGCGTGATGGAGGCGCGGTTCTTGAGGGCATCGCGAGCGAATGCTTCCATCTGATCGAGGTTATCCAGAAACACAGTGACTTGCTCCAAGTCCAGGTGTTGCGGATAACCCAGTGTCCAGGCGCCAAGCTGGCGACGGAATTGGGTGTAAATGGCCAGGCAGTCTTCGAGAACCCTGTTGCGCTGGCCGACGTCGGAGCTTACTTGCGGCAGTTCATATTGGGTCTGCAGGGTGCGCCCAACCTTCTCGCGGGACATTTTCAACTGCACATGAAAGTAGGTCCATGACAGGTCGTCGACAGCGTCGTAGTGGGTAATGGTTTCCAGCACTTGCGTCGCCTTCAGGTACCGGTAATTGGCATCGCTGTATGTCTTGTTCAGCTGTTCGACAGTCTTGGCCACCTTCTCTTTATGCCTGGGGCGGGTGATGCTGCGGTTCCATCGGTTGGCTTGCTCGACGGCCTGGTGTTGCTGGTCGAACTCCTTGATAAAGGTTTTTCGGACCTCCTTGCGCTCGGCCATCAGTTTCAAATGTGCAGCGGTATCGTTGATCGGCGTTGAATCCGAACGGTTGATCAACTGATCGATCCGGTCGAGACTTTCCATCAGTCGCTCCCGGGCCAGGCCGATCCTGCGGTCCAGGCGGTCGACAATAATCCAGGCGCAGCGGCTTTGAATGTCGTTGATCTGGGCGCGATTGCTGCCATGGCTCAACACGATCAGCTCTTCAAGGGTCAGGTACAAAGCCTGTGCGGTTTCGATATCGTTCAGGCAGGCAAGGTCGACAGCGGAGCGAAGTGCCGGGCGTTGCGCGGGTGCGAGATCGTAGTAGCCCTGCACCAGGCTGTTGTTCTTGCAGGTCTGGGCATCGAGGCGCCGGGTATAGGCATCGGCGGTGTTTTTCAAGGTCAATTGCCGGCGCAAGGCGCGGTCCGTCCACCAGCGTGGCAGCCGGTTGCGAATGGCGGCAGGCCAGATCGGGTCGAGCCCGTCGGCCATGTGTCCGAGTACGGCACCGCCGCCCACGCCACCCCCTTCGATCACTGTGCCGTACACCGCGTAGTGGGTGTTCCACTGGCCTGACTCATCGAGGGCGATTGGCTGTTTGTAGGTCCGGCTGCTGGTGCCGCTCAAGCGCCAGCGGGGTGGATTGCCTTCCAGTTCGATACGATAGATTCGCCCCTGTCTGAGCATGAAGTCGCCGTCGGCGTGTCGATACACGTTGCGATAAATACCTTCGCTGCCTGGGTGTAGACCCGCGAGGGAAATCGGTTTTTCATATTCATAACCCTTGAAGCGCTCCAGCGAACGCCGCGCCTGGTGTTGCGTCGATACCTGCAAGGCACGCGGACTTTTGCCCAGCGCCCGCCACTGACGACTGCGCGTGGCAACGCGGGCTGCAGCAGGGGTGGCAATGGTGCCGGGGAGAATGTCCATGGCCGCGTCGATCAGCGACAACAGCACCGCCTCCACCTCGGCCAGACCATGGCCGACATCACCGCGCAGGAAGGCCGCCACCGCCAGGTTGGCGCTGTTCCAGGCGTCGTACAGGGCGATGGTCGCACCGACGAAGGGCAGCATGCCCACGGCCATTTTCAGGTAGTTGAACATTGCGCCGGATTTCAAGGCGACCTGCTCCACGTACAACGCATCATTGGAGCGCGAAGTCGCCCGATGGGCTTCCAGCAAACGGCCCATGTGTACATTCAGCAGATGCGCTGCCAGGGACGTGCTGGCTGGCCAGGGCGTACCGACGCCGATCAGCCCGTCGAAGTTTTTCAATCGGGCCTGGTTGATCCGGCTGACGTGGTGGGCGACATCGCCCTTCAAGGCCCGGCCGGCCAGGTAGTTGACCATCGAGTTGCGCAGGCAATCGTTGAACAGGCGCATCCGTGCCTGTTCAAGGCTGTCGAACTGGCGCAGATAAACGCCGTCGGGGCTGTCGGGCAGATACAGCAGGGTCAGGCCGCTGATGTGCTCCACGATAAAGGTGACGCCGGACAACGTACTCGGTCCCTCGGCGTGGGTGTCCTTGCCGCCCACGGTCAGGTGCGCGGGCAGCAACTCGATGCGCTTGCCGTTGCTGGCAAAGGCTTCACGGCTGCTGGCGTCGATGGCGATTTCCAGTACTTGCCGGCCGTTGGCATCGATGTCCTTTGCCAACTCGGCGAATTCGCCTTGCAGGCGAAGCATCAGGCGCCACGGCTCAGTCAGACATTCGCGCCGATATTCATTGCTGAACGTCGATGCCGTCGAGGGGCCGAGAAAGGTCTCGCGGATCAGCGTTTCATATTTCCCGGCCAGATCCAGTTCGGTGACCAGCTTGCGCAACCAGGACGTAGTGATAGCGCTTTTCAGTTTCTGCTGTTGCGCGGTGTCGACCCCGCTGACCTCGACCCGCATGAACGACAGTCGCCACAGCATTTGCTGATCGATATTGTTCAGCGCCAGCTCACCCAGGGACAGCTTGCTGCGCTGCTCGCCGGCGACCAGAACATTTTGCTGAGGGGTGCCCGGAGCGGAGCCTTCAATGACTACTTTGCGCCAGCTGGTTGAATCCGGAACGTCGAGTAGCACCTGCGCCGCTTGAGTGAGCTCGAAGTCCTGGCGCAGCCGGGTGTCGACAGCCTTGAGGGCGAAGGCTTCCCGTGGCGGCAATTCGCGTTCGAACCACGCGTGGGAGCGCTGCATCGCGGCGATCCAGGATTTGAACAGCGTCTTGAGCCGGTCACGCTGCACGGTGGGCAGTTCGCGATGCCACGACGGCAATTGAGCGGCCAGCGCACTGCTCTGGTTTTGCTCGACGAAGCGTGCGTACGCCCAGTCCCGGGCGGCGGATTGGGGGACGGTCAGGCAGGCGAGGGTCTGTTCGCGCAGTTTTTCCAGTCCGGCCGCACGCTCGCTGGTACGAGGTGGAACAGGATTGGCGGCGATGATCCGGGCCGCTTGTTGTTCACAGCTGTGGAGCTGGGTTTGCAGGGCGTATTCAAACGGCGGACCGCTCAGCGGCAAAACGTGCAGTGCCAGGGCAGGCTCGTTGACCGGGCGTTTGAACAGCGACTGTTCCAGCAGCTGTCGAGAGGCAAACCGTTGCAGTCCACCGAAGCGTCCGGGCCAGTAGAGCAACAGGCTGTCGGTCGAATGCGCCAGCAATGCCGAGGATTTGGCAAACAGCAGAACACCGTCCAGTTCCTCGGTTTGCGTGCGGCGGGTGCCACCTTCGGTGTCGGTTGCCGACAGTTCCAGCCGCGCGACCACCAGGTCGGCCGCTCGGGGCTGATCGGGGGCGTCCAGCACACTGATGAGCCATTGATGCTCTTCACTGTTGATCTGATTCAGGCTCAATTGCAGTTCGGCTTCGGCGCGCAAACCGTCTTGGCGTGCCTGGTGCAGGGCGGCGTAATGCGGACCCGGCTGGTGGCGCAACTCCAGCCATTTTAGGCCATCGGTGGTGTCCAGTAGCGCTGTTGCGGCGGCGCTGCTGGCTTGCTCGGCGGCACTGAGGGCCTCGAGTTGCTGGTGCAGGCGTTGCAGACGCGGATCCTTGGCGTCCCCCGTAAAGTCATCGCCGAGCAGACTCTCCAGTGCTGTCCGCTGTTGTGCCAGCGCGCGGTGACGCACGCCCAGGGGAATATCGGGACTGAGCAGGCCGAACAGGGCAGCGTTGTCGTCTGTCTCCACTGGTGGCAGGTCGGGGGGCGCGGCCAGCACGGCAGCATTGCCGGGCCGGCTCGCGGGGGTGACGGACAAGCGGGACAACAGGGCTGAGGCGCCGGTGTGCAGCACCGCCTTGTCGAGGACGGTGTAACCGACACTGATCTTGTCCATCGACAGTCGGGGCTGATCGAACCGCTGTGGTTGATGCTCGGTCAACCAGCGCTCCAGTTCAATTCGGTTTTGAAATGTCATCCAGGCGGATGAGTGCGAAGGCAGATACAACAGCTGAGTGACTGGTTGATCGGTATCCCGGGTGATGACCAGTGCGCCCGACAGTGGGGCAGACACACCGTTGTCATCTTCGAGATTCAGCTGTTCGACGTATACGAGGTGCTGATCAGGCGTTGTTGTTTGCGCTGGCGGCTCGATAAGCGCCAGTAGCGTTTTGATCTGCACGGCATCGAGAATGCCTTGGGCAAACGCCCATTGGCTCGACACCTCGAAATGCCGGCGATACAAGCGGATGGCTTGTTCCCGACGCGAGCGATCGGTGCCAAGCGCACGTGCGCTCCACCAAGCGGTGTCGAGGTGGGCTTGCGAGCTTTGCGCCATGAGGGTGCGCCACTGGTCGCAGCATTCTTCCCAGCGTGCCGATGCGCTCAGGCTCAGGCCTTGGTCCAGGTTCGCGGGCAAAGGGAAGGTAAGGCCGAAATCGGCCGTAAGGGGGGTGGTTTCGTCAACCATGACGATGAGTCTCCAGAAGACCGGGCGGTGCCGGCGTTACGGGCATTAGAGGTCCATCGTCAGGGGGGGCAGGTGGTACATAGTTATCGCGGGGCTGATTTCGACGCCGAATGACCGCTCGGCACTCTTCATCAAACTGTCATGGAACTGTGGCAGCGCGCTTGAACAAACTTCATCAGACTCGCGCTCTACTGGGGTTCTGCGTTTTGGTGTTTTTTCATGGGTGCTTCATTCCTTTCACGAATCGTATTGTTGGCCGCGTTGTTGTTCGGCCTGCCGTCCCTGGCGGCTTCGCGTTGTGACGTCAATGTTCCGACCGAACGGGTGGATCTGGCCCAGGTAAGCCTGGCGTACCAGAGCATCGGCCGTGCGTCCGATCCGGCCTTGCTGTTGGTGATGGGCCTTGGCGGGCAATTGATTCACTGGCCGGACGAGGTGGTGGTCGCCCTGTGCCAGCAGGGGTTTCGGGTGATCCGCTATGACAATCGCGATGTCGGCCTGTCGACCTGGCGGCAAGCACCGGCCGAAGCCAACCTGACATTCGAGGTATTGCGCTACAAACTCGGATTACCGGTGTCGTCGCCGTATTCGCTGACCGATATGGCCGACGATGGCCTGGGACTGATGGACGCCTTGCACATCGATCGATTCCACGTGTTGGGCGCCAGCATGGGCGGGATGATCGCCCAGCACATGGCGGCCATGGCACCGCAGCGAATCGAGAGCCTGACCTTGATCATGACCACCTCCGGTGCCGAAGGCTTGCCGGCGCCGAGTGCGGCGCTGGTGCAATTACTCGCGCGACGTGGAGCACCGAACCGCGAAGTGGCACTGGAGCAACAGGCCGATCTGCTGGCCGCGCTGGGCAGCCCGATGGTCACCGATGATCGCCAGGCGTTGTTGCATCAGGCGGCACTGTCCTATGACCGGGCGTTCAATCCCGAGGGTGTGAAACGCCAGATCATGGCCATTCTCGCCGAGCCGAGCCGGGTGGCGCTGCTCAACCAGTTGCGGGTACCGGCGCTGGTGGTGCATGGCACGGCCGACCCGCTGCTGCCGGTGATGCACGGGGTGCACCTGGCGGCGCATCTGCGTGGTAGTCAGTTGATCCTGATTCCGGGCCTGGCCCATCGTTTCCAGGAGGCGTTCAAGGCGCCGTTGCTGGGGGCTGTGTTGCCGTATTTGCGCGAACACCGCGAGGACACTTCGCACTGGGCGCAGATCGAGCCTGTGGCCGATCACAATCTCCTGTAACCGCCAATCCAATGTGGGAACGGGCTTGCTCCGGGCGGCGATCCGACGAAAGCGGTGTGTCAGTCAACTCAAATGCCAACTGATACTCCCTCTTCGCGAGCAAGCCCGCTCCCACAGGAGAATGCATTTATCCGTGAAAGGGTAGCCAGACAGTCACCACGGCAGTGGCCGCCACCACGCCCTAGTGACTTAGCCCGTACTTTTTCACTTTGTCGAACAGCGTGGTCTTGGCCATGCCGAGTTCCTGGCTGGCCTGGGTCAGGTTGCCGCCGCTGCGTTGCAAGGCATCGCTGAGCAGGTTGCGCTCGAAGGCTTCCACCGCTTCGGCAAAGGCCAGGCCCTGATTGCCGCCGCCGGCACCGGCTTTCTTGAACGCCGGCAGGCCCAGGGCAAAGCGCTCGGCAACGTTGCGCAGTTCACGCACGTTACCCGGCCAGTCGTGGCTCATCAGGTTCGAAACAGTCTGGTTGTCCAGCTCCGGCACCGCGCGGTCGAAGCGCAGGGACGACTGCTGCAAAAAGTGTTCGAACAGTTGCAGGATGTCCTCGCGGCGCTCGCGTAGCGGTGGCAGTTCCAGGGTCACCACGTTGAGGCGGTAATACAGGTCGCTACGGAATTCGCCGGTCTTGCTCGACTCGACGAGGTCGGATTTGGTCGCCGCGATCACCCGGCAATCCACCGCTACGCTTTGGTTCGAACCGAGGCGTTCGAGGGTGCGTTCCTGCAACACCCGCAGCAACTTGATCTGCAAGGGCAGGGGCATGCTTTCCACTTCGTCGAGGAACAGCGTGCCGCCGTCGGCATGTTCGATCTTGCCGATCCGTCGTTTGCCCGCACCTGTAAAGGCGTTGGCTTCGTGGCCGAAAATTTCACTTTCGAAGAGGTTTTCCGGCAGGCCACCGCAGTTCAAGGCGACGAATTGCCTGGTGTGCCGCCGACTGAAATCATGCAGGCAACGCGCGACCAATTCCTTGCCGGTGCCGGTCTCGCCTTCGATCAGCACGTTGGCCGAGGTATCGGCGACGTTGGCGATCAGTTCCCGCAGGTTCTGCATGGCCGGCGAGCGCCCGATGATCCGCCCTTCGAGGGAGTCGCGTTCGGCCAGTTGCCGACGCAACGACGAGACTTCCCGCGCCAGGCTGCGTTGCTCCAGGGCGCGGCGGGCGACATCCACCAGGCGCTCAGGGGAAAACGGCTTTTCCATGAAGTCGTAGGCGCCTTTTTGCATGGCGCCGACGGCCATGGAGATGTCGCCGTGGCCGGTGATCAGCACCACCGGCAGGCTGCGGTCACGCTCCTTGAGTCGCGTCAGCAACTCCAGGCCATCGATGCCCGGTAGGCGGATGTCGCTGACGACGATGCCGGCGAAGTTGTCGCCGACCCGCTCCAGGGCTTCTTCGGCGCTGCCCACGCCAATGCAGGGAATGTCTTCCAGGGTCAGCGCCTGTTGGCAGCCGAGCAGCACATGGGGGTCGTCTTCGACGATCAATACACTAAGGTCGTTGTTCATATTGGCTCGGCGGGAGTGAGGCTTACCAACGGTAAACTGAGGACGAATGCGGTACCACCGCTGGCCGGGTGCTCGACACCCAGGTGACCGCCGGTGGCGGCGGCAAGGCTGGCGGAAAGGGTCAGGCCAAGGCCCAGGCCCTGTTCGCCGGGTTTGGTGGTGAAGAACGGCTCGAACAGGTGCTTGCGCGCTTCGGCGTCGATGCCGTGGCCGTTGTCACGTACGCGCAGGCGGTATTTGCCATCGAACGCTTCGCCTTCGAGCCACAGCTCGGGTTGCGGCTGCGCCTGCATGGCGTCCAGGGCGTTGCCGATCAGGTTGACCAGAATCTGCTCCAGGCGGGTCTGGTCGATCTGCACCTGCACATCGGTGAAATCACGGTGCAGTTGCAGGTGAATGTTTTCCACCCGGCCGCCGAGCAATTGCAAGGCCGCGTCCACCGCTTTGCCGAGGCAGGCCTGGCCCTTGTCGTCCCCGCGCCGGGCGAACGAGCGCAGGCTGGCGGTGATTCGGCCCATGCGGTCGATCAGTTCGTTGATGGTCCTGAGGTTGGTGCTGGCCACGTCGAGCTGGCCGCGTTCGAGGAAGCGCACGGTATTGCCGGACAAGGTGCGCAGCGCCGCCAGCGGCTGGTTCAGTTCGTGGGCGATGCTGGTGGACATCTGGCCGATGGCCGCGAGCTTTCCGGCCTGCACCAGTTCATCCTGGGCGCGGCGCAAGGTCTCTTCGGCGAGGCGGCGTTCACGGATCTGGCCCTTGAGCCGTTCGTTGCTGGCGCGCAGGTCGGTGGTGCGTTCGGTAATCCGACGCTCCAGCTGGTTGTTGGCTTCCTGCAAGGCTTCCCGGGCCGCCAGGCGGGTGGCGATCACCTTGCGCCGCTCGTTCCAGGCGATCAAAAGGAACGCCAGCAGGGCAAACGCCACCGCCACGAGGATCCCCTGGTTGATCGCTTCGCGGCGCAAATCCTGGAGTGGCGTGAGCAGGGTGAAATTCCACGGCGTATCGCTTAGAGGCCGGGTTTGCGCCAGGTAGCTGATGTTTTCATCGTCGGACACCAGCTCGCTGTTGGCCGGGAACGTGAGTTTTTCCACGCCTTCGGACAGGGTTTCCCGGGCCAGCGGCTGCAGTTCATTGAGCGGGAACCAGTAGTACTGCAGGCTGCGGGCGAGTTTTTCCTTGGTTTCTTCGCTCAGCGGCACCACCGATTTCAAGCGCCGCGCCGGATCGCTGGACAGAATGATGATGCCGTTTTCGTCGCTGACAAAGGCTTCCAGGCGCGCCCGTTGCCAGCGTTCTTCCATGGCTTCCAGGCGGACTTTGACCACGGCGACGCCGATGATCTTGCCGTGTTCTTCCAGGCCATGGGCCAGGTAGTACCCGGGTTCACCGTTGGTGCTGCCGATGCCGTAGAAGCGCCCCGGCTGACCGCGCACGGCGTTCTGGAAATAGGCGCGGAAGGACAGGTCTTCACCCAGGTAACTGTCGACATCGCGCCAGTTGCTGGTGGCCATGACGCGACCGGTGGTGTCCATCACGTAGATGGCCCGACTGCGGCTGCGCCGGTTCAGGCCTTCGAGGTAATCGTTGACCGTCTGCCGGTGTTCCGGGGTCGGGTCGGCCAGCAACTGCGAAACACTGGTTTCGAGCTCCAGCAGGCTGGGCAGGTAGGTGTATTTGCTGATTTCGCTTTCGACGGCGCGGGCGTGCAGTTCCAGCTGGCGCTGGCCGTTTTCGCTGAGGCTGCGGATGCCGTAGTGTTCACTGATCCAGAAGCCGATACAGCCCAGACCGATCATCATGGCGATGATCAGCGGCGGCAGGAACAAATGACGAACCAGACGGGGTTTCACGGCGAGTGATGGCGACGCTGCGCGATAAAGATTGGGGTCGCATTTCATCACAGATGCCTTGGGTCAACCACCACGCAAATCTCAAGATCACCACTGAACCAGTGTGGGAGCGGGCTTGCTCGCTAAAGCGGTGTGTCAGTCACATCTATGTTGGATGTGCCGCCGTCTTCGCGAGCAAGCCCGCTCCCACATTTGGGGAGCGGTGTTTTTCTTAGTGCTGCAGAATCTTGTTGAGGAAGTGCTGCGTACGCTCGGCACGGGCGTTGATGTCGCCGAAAAACTCCTCTTTCGGGCAGTCTTCGATGATTTTGCCTGCGTCCATGAAGATGACGCGGTCGGCCACTTTACGGGCGAAGCCCATTTCGTGGGTCACGCACATCATGGTCATGCCTTCGTGGGCCAGTTGCACCATCACGTCGAGCACTTCGTTGACCATTTCCGGGTCCAGCGCCGAGGTCGGTTCGTCGAACAGCATGACGATCGGGTCCATCGCCAGCGCGCGGGCAATCGCCACACGCTGTTGCTGACCACCGGACAGTTGGCCCGGATGCTTGTGGGCATGGGCCGAGAGACCGACGCGCTCGAGCAGTTGCAGGCCTTTCTTGGTGGCTTCTTCCTTGCTGCGGCCCAGCACCTTGATCTGCGCGATGGTCAGGTTTTCGGTGATGGTCAGGTGCGGGAACAGCTCGAAGTGCTGGAACACCATGCCCACGCGCGAACGCAGTTTCGGCAGGTTGGTCTTCGGGTCGGCGATGGAGGTGCCGTCGACCACGATGTCGCCTTTCTGGAACGGTTCCAGGGCGTTGACGCACTTGATCAGGGTCGATTTGCCGGAACCGGACGGCCCGCACACCACGATCACTTCGCCTTTTTTGACCTCGGTGCTGCAATCAGTCAGTACCTGGAAGTCCCCATACCACTTGTTGATGCTTTTGATAGAGATCATACGGCGAACCTTTTTTGCAGACGCTTGACCAGCTGCGAGGCGGCAAAGCTGATGATGAAGTACACGAGACCCGCGAAAATCAGGAACTCATTGGAGCGGCCAATGATGTCGCCACTGGCGCGCGAAGCATTGAGGAAGTCCACCAGGCCGACGGCGTAGACCAGCGAGGTGTCCTGAAACAGGATGATGCTCTGTTGCAGCAACAGCGGCGTCATCTTGCGGAACGCTTGCGGCAGGATGATCAGGCGCATCATCTGGCCGTAAGTCATGCCCAGTGCCTGGGCAGCGCCCATCTGGCCCTTGGGAATCGACTGTACGCCGGCGCGGACGATTTCGCAGAAGTACGCCGCTTCGAACATCATGAACGCCACGATGCACGAGGCGAACGCGCCGATCGGCGTGTCTTCGCCGGTGATCCAGCGCAGCACGAACGGTACCGCCAGGTAGAACCAGGTGATCACCAGCAGCAAGGGGATCGAGCGGAAATAGTTGACGTAGGCGCCGGCGATATTCGACAGCACCTTATTGTGGGACAGACGCATCAACGCCAGGATGGTGCCGAGGATGATGCCGCCGATCACGCCCATGGCCATCAGCTTGAGGGTCATGATCATGCCGTTCCACAGGCCCGGCAGGGACGGGATGATGCCCGAGAAATCGAATTCCATCATTTACCCCCTACGGAGATCAGGCCCGGTACGGCGACTTTCTTCTCGACCAGGCGCATCAGCAACATCAGGCTCATGTTCAGGGTGAAGTAGATCAGCGTTGCCAGGGTAAAGGCTTCGAACAGGTTGGCGGAGAACTCGGCGGTCTGTTTGGTCTGCGCGAGCAATTCCATCAAGCCGATCAGCGAGGCCACGGAGGTGTTCTTGAAGACGTTCAAAAATTCCGAGGTAAGCGGCGGGATGATGATCCGGTAGGCCTGGGGCAGCAGCACGTTCCAGTAGATCTGCGGCAGCTTGAATCCCATGGCGCGGGCGGCGGATTCCTGGCCTTTTGGCAGGGCCTGGATACCGGTGCGCACCTGTTCGCAAACCCGGGCGGTGGTGAACAGGCCCAGGCATACGACGACGCTGAGGAAGGCCGAGGTGGTCGGGTTCAGATCCTGCTTGTACCACTCTTGCAGGTCCGCCGGCAGCAGGTCGGGTACCAGGAAGTACCAGATGAACAGCTGAACCAGCAGCGGCACGTTACGGAAGAGCTCGACGTAGCAGGTGGCGATGCCCGATACGATGCGGTTCGGCACGGTACGCATGACGCCCAGGATCGAGCCCAGTGTCAGGGCGATGATCCAGGCCGCGATGGCGATGCCGATGGTCCAGGCCAGACCGGACAGGTACCAGTCGAAATAGGTCTCGCTGCCCACGCCGGTGGACTTGAAGAACACGCCCCAGTCCCAGTTGTAATTCATTAGGGTCTCCCCTCAGTTCAATCGATGTACAAGTGCCCGCTTGGGGGAAGCTCCGTTCCCGCCTGTCCTTGAGGGACAGGCACACGCTCCCGGCTCGACAGCCACCGGTTCGAGTGTTTCCAAAAAATGCCAGCAGGAAGTGACCACCTCCTGAAAGGGCCAGGGCCCTCTCAGGAGATAAGGTTAGTCAGAAATCAGGACTTCTTGTCGTCAGCCGCTTTATCAGTCGGTTTGGCGATCAGGGCCTTGAGTTCGTCGCTCATCGGGAAGTTCAGGTTCAGGCCTTTTGGCGGGATTGGTTGCATGAACCATTTATCGTAGATCTTGTTGATCTCGCCCGATGCGTAGGTGGCCTTGATGGCGTCATCCACAGCCTTTTTGAACGGCTCGTCGCCTTTGCGCACCATGCAACCGTAGATTTCGAAGGACTGTGGAGTGCCGGTCACGGCCCAGTCACTTGCCTTCTTGGCCTTGGCGGCTTCACCAGCCAGCAGGGCGTCGTCCATCATGAAGGCCACTGCGCGGCCGGTTTCCAGCATCTGGAAGGACTCGCCGTGGTCTTTTGCGGAGATGACGTTCATGCCCATCTGCTTGTCGGCGTTCATCGCCTTGAGGATGCGCTCGGACGTGGTGCCGGCGGTGGTCACGACGTTCTTGCCTTTCAGATCGTCGAAATCCTTGTACTTGGAGTCTGCCTTGGACAGCAGACGGGTACCGATTTCGAAGATGCCAACGGAGAAGTCAACTTGCTGCTGACGCTCGACGTTGTTGGTGGTGGAACCGCACTCCAGGTCCACGGTGCCGTTCTGCACCAGCGGGATGCGGGTCTGCGAAGTCACCAGGTTGTACTTGACCTGGAGGTTCGGCATGTCGAGGTCTTTTTTCAGCGCTTCGACGACCTTCAGCTGGATGTCGTGGGAGTAGCCGACCGGTTTGCCGGAAGCATCCGCGATGTAGGAGAACGGAATGGAAGCGTCGCGATGCCCGAGGGTGATGACGCCGGACTCTTTGATTTTCTTCAGGGTGCCGGTGAGTTCGGCGGCGAAAACTGGCGTGCTGATCAGAGCGGCAGCAATGGCTGCGCCCAGGATATGGGGAACGATGCGCATCAAATTTTCCTCGACTTTGTTTTTTTTATGGAGCCAGTTCATCGGCCCTTTTGTGCTGCAAAATACCTGAGCGCTACGATGAGCAGGCGCAAAGGACATTCGTCGAAGAAGTGTAGAGCATGACTCGTGCCAGACCAGTCTCAATTGATCAAGATATTGATTTACAAGGGAATTAAATATTTTTTGCGTTGAAATTTCAGTGAGATGATCCGGTTAACCGAACCGACCGGCAGGTCGCGTTCGGAAAACCGAATGGTGGCGGGGTGCTACCTGGTCATCAGGTGTACTTGCGCTTGTCCGGTGCTGGCGGGAAGTACTGGTACAACCAGGTTTCACTCAGGGTGCGCTCGTTGGTGCGGATGAACAGGCGCAGTTCGACAGGCTCGACGCTGTCATTGGTCGGGTACCAGTCAAACAGGATGCGGTAGCCCTTGATGTCGTCGAGCTTCAGGATGCTGAAATCCTTGACCTCGCCGTTCGAGCAGGTAACGACCGGTTCGATGCCCGTACCTTCGGGCAAGCGGTCCAGGCCACCACCGGTGAAGTCCACGGCAAAGCGCCGCGCCCACACTGGCGGATAGTGTTCGCCCGGCGCCCAGCCCTCGGTGAAGCCGCCCATCCCGGAGCGGGTCGCGTTGACCCGTGCCAATGGCGTTCCGACTGGCGGCAATGCGCTCCAGTACAGCTTGTAGCCGTAGTTCAACGAATCCCCCGCAGCCACCGGTTTCTTCGGCGTCCAGAAGGCGACGATGTTGTCCATGGTTTCGCCGGTCGTAGGAATTTCCAGCAGATCGACCGAGCCTTCGCCCCACGCGGTGGTCGGTTCGACCCACAGGCTCGGGCGACGGCTGTACCAGTCGACGGTGTCCTGATAACTGGCGAATTCGTGATCGGTCTGCACCAGGCCGAAGCCCTTCGGGTCGATATCGGCGAAGGCATTGAATTGCAGGGTCGCCGGGTTGTTCAGCGGGCGGCAGATCCACTCGCCGTTGCCGCGCCACATGGCCAGGCGGTCGGAGTCATGGATTTGCGGGTGAATGGTGTCGCACATGCGGCGCTCGTGGGTGCCGCAGCTGAACATGCTGGTCATCGGCGCAATGCCCAACTGGTCGATGGCGGTCCGTGCGTTGACGTGGGCGTCGATCTCCATCACCACGCGCTCGGCCTGGCAGTCGATATCGAAGCGGTAGGCACCGGTGGCGCTCGGCGAGTCGAGCAGGGCATAGACCACGAAACGGGTGCTGTCCTTGTCCGGCGTCTCGAACCAGAACCTGGTGAAGTCCGGGAATTCCTCACGTTTCTTGGCATAGGTATCGATGGCCAGCCCGCGGGCCGACAAGCCGTACTGGCCGGTAGCGTCTACCGCGCGGAAATAACTGGCACCGAGGAAGGACACGACGTCGTGCTTGTCCAGTTCCGGAGCCTTGAACAACTTGAAGCCGGAGAAACCCAGGTCGCCCTTGAGCTGTGCGGTGTCGACCGTGGTGTTTTCATAGTTGAACAGCGACGGGCGAAAATGCACCTCGCGGGCCATCCGGGTTTTCGGATCGACGCTGTACATGCGCACCGGCTGCTTGAACCCCATGCCGACGTGGAAGAACTGCACGTCCAGTTGGCCCTTGAGCTCTTTCCACAACGAATGATTGCCGTCGTAGCGGATCGCATTGAAGTTCTGCGGCGTCATGGTCGCCAGGGTCGGCGGCAACTGCTGCTTGGTGTCCTGGTAGCGATTGCTGGCGAGCTGTTTGGCCTGGAGCTTCAGCGCCTCGAAATCGAACGCGGTGGCCTCGCCATCAGCGGTGCCGCCGCCGGCGGCCCAGGCTTGGGCGGCCAACAGTCCCGTGGCGGACAAACCGGTGTAGGCCGCGATGGCCATGGAGGCTTTGAGCAAGTTCCTGCGGTGCATAAATACAACCTGTCGTGAACAATCCCGCGCCGTTCCTGGCACGTGCTGGATCAGAAATATCGGTTCGGACATGCCTTCGGCCAAACACAACGGACTTTTACACAGATGCCCGACAGCTTAAACCGTTCGATTGAAGAGCAAAATTGATTGATGGCACTGCGCTGGCTCGGCAATGAAACAAGACATGTCGGGAAACAATTCCGACAGGGGCTTCTGATTTAAAGGGCATTTCTGCTTTTTTCGACTAATTACTCTAAAAACAGCTTTTCAGCGTCCGGAATATTTCTATTCTGTGCACATGACCGGTTTATGCCCGAAAGACCGGTGCGGTTCAGTCGGCACGATGCGGCTGCTGAAAAGGGAGAGGGCGATGCGGTTTTTTGCAGTTTTCTTTGACGTTTAGAAGGACATCGTCCATGTCGAAAGTACAAGGCATCACCGAAATGTTGGGAATCTTTCCGTGTCTGGCCCTGGGGCGACGAAGACGCCGGCTCAATAGCGAGGAAATGAAACTGGTGGAACGCTATCGGGAACTGTCGGAGAGCGACAGGATCGCGATGAGGTATCTGGTGGATGCGATGAGGAGTGTTTCGCGGTTTTAACTAGCCAATCAAAGGGGCCGGCTGAAGTCGGCCCCTTTGATCATTCACTCAATGTGTTCTTTAGCAGCAAGTGTCAACAACCGGGAACGGTCGCTGTACCTGCATCAAATCAGGCATGTCTCGCCACTTGATCCAGGCGTGATGTTGGTAATGCAGCAAGGGCACCGAAACTCCGGCCCAGTTCAAGGAACTCAGGCTTGGCAGGTTTTCCACAGGCTCTGATTTCGCATCACGCAGCGAGGGAATGACTTCGTTGCTCAACCACTGGCGCAGGTTGCGGTTTTCCGGGACGAAGTGGTGAACCAGCAAGGCGTACATGCCTGATTCGCTGACCATCAGGGTTTCGATCGTTTTACCGTCCTTGCGCAGCCAGACGGTGCGACGTTGGTCGGGATCGAGTTTCAGGGTCAGGCGATCATTGAGTGGTTTGCCCATCATGCGACCCAGATCCTGGGCGCAGAACCAGGCTTGGTTGCCTTGCATGAAGGCGTGGAGGAAGCGGTTGTGGCGGGTGAAGACGGAGGGATCGAAATAGGGAAGAGGCGAGCTTTGAGGATGCATTGGCATGGCGTGATTTCCGTTTTGGCTTGGAAAGTCGCCACCAACCCTTCGACAGGTTGGGTGGCGGACCGAGTGACGTTCGAAGCCGGGACACTTCCAATCAAAACGGAAGCCGGAAGCCCCGCGCCACACGGCCCGCCATAAAGCAGAACTGAAGGCATAAAACAGCCACAGTTCTATGGGGGCACACGAGCACCGTTTTGACTTGTTCCGGCTTCGACTCCGGGCCGCTGATTTGGCAGCGACGGAGCAAAGCCTATCGGTCAGGCGCTCGCGGCGCCAAGTCTACTCTGGCGACGCGTGTTGTAGGAATCGAGGGTTTTTCAGGAAGGGCGGATCTGTAGGATCTTGCTGGTTTTGTATAACGCTGAGTGGTGCTGATCAGTTAAGCCAAAATACGATCTGTAGCAGCTGGCGTAGCCTGCGTCCGGCTGCGTAGCAGTCGTGAAATCGGACCACGCGGTGTTTCAGGAAGATCTCGCACGCAGGCTTTACGACTGCTGCGCAGCCGAACGCAGGCTTCGCCAGCTGCTACTCCGCATTTCGCTTTCTGAGGGTGGTGTTTCATGTCCCCTCAGCCCCTTATTGACTTGAAGTCCTGCCCGTATCGTTACGGGCAGGGTCTCCAAGCGAGGGCGAATACCTTACCGACTAACCTTCCACGCATCCCCCGCAGGTGCCTTTCCGTGGTCATATGGTTTGGCGATCCACATGTAGAGCAGGCCCAGGCCAATAACGATGGCAGTACTCAGGACCATGGCGTAGTTGATGTACCACGCGGCATCCGGGGTGCGTGGCCAGGCCATGTTGATAATGGCCCCGACACCATAGACCAGCGCGCCGATGTTCACCGCCCAGCCCCAGGCGCCGAGGGAGAATTTACCGCTCGGTTTCCAGCCCTTCATGCGGGCGTACAGGGCCGCGAGCACGATCATCTGGAACGCCAGGTAGATGCCGATGGCCGCGAAGCTGACGATGGTGGCGACCGCATCCTGCAGGAAGAAGCCGAGGATGATGATGAGTGCCGGCAGGACTCCGGACACGAACAGCGCGGCAACTGGAACCTGAGTCGTAGGGGAAATCTTCTTCAGCAGTCGGCTGCCGATGACCATTTCGTCACGGGCGTAGGAATACAGCAGACGACTGGCCGCTGCTTGCAGGCTGATGACGCAGGAGATGAAGGAAATCATCACCACGCCCATCACCACTTTCGAACCGACCGGGCCGAAGGCGTTGTTGAGGATGGTGGTGACTGGATCCTTGTCGGTGCCGTTGATCACGGCCTGCATGTCCGGTACGGCCAGGATCAGTGCCAGGCAGGCGAACATCGCCGCGATGCCGCCGATGTAGATCGTCATGCGCATGGCCACCGGGATCTTCTTGCTCGGATTCGGGGTTTCTTCGGCCACGTCGCCGCAGGCCTCGAAGCCGTAGTACAGGAACATCCCCGCCAGAGACGCGGTGAGGAACGCCGGCAGGTACGAGCCGTCGACGCTGATATCAAAGGTATTGAACAACACGCTGATGGGTTGATGACGCTCGAAAATCAGCAGGTAAACGCCGACGATCACCGCGCCCACCAGCTCGCAGAGGAAGCCGAACATGGCAATGCGCGCCAGTACTTTGGTGCCGCTTAGGTTGACCAGGGTGGCGAACAGCGTCAGGAACAGGGCAATGATGATGTTGGTGTTGTTGCTCGGTTCAAAGCCCATCATGGCGGCGAGGTACGGACCGGCACCCACGGCAACCGCCGCGATGGTCACGCACAGGGCGATGGAGTAGATCCAGCCGACCATCCACGCCCAACGCTTGCCCACCAGGCGGCGGGCCCATGGGTACACGCCGCCGGAAATCGGGAACTGCGAAACCACTTCGCCGAAGATCAGGCACACCAGCAACTGGCCGCAACCGACCAGCAGATAAGCCCAGAACATCGGTGGCCCGCCCGCGGCAAGGCACAAGCCGAACAGGGTATAAACCCCGACGACCGGGGAAAGGTAAGTGAAGCCCAGGGCGAAGTTTTCCCACAGGCTCATGCTGCGGTTGAAATTGGAGGTGTAACCCAGCTTGCGTAGTTGCTCGGCATCGCTGTCGGCAAGGGCTGCAGAGAGTTCGGGTGATGCACTCATATGTGATTGCTCCGGAAAATCGGCAGATTTCGGATGTCCGAAACCGTGACGGGGCCTTGAGGGCACCGCCCGGATCGGTGGTTATTGTTTTGTTTTTTTGGTGTGGAGCCTGGTGGTGCGTATTGCCGGTTTCTGCCTTGAAACCGAGGTGACCTCTTCGCGAGCAAGCCCGCTCCCACAGGTACTGCGCAGTCCATGTGGGAGCGGGCTTGCTCGCGAAGCTTTTAATGCCTTTAGTGCTTGAACATCACATGCCGTACGACGGTGTAGTCCTCAAGCCCGTACATGGACATGTCCTTGCCATAGCCCGACAGTTTCTGACCGCCATGAGGCATTTCGCTGACCAGCATGAAGTGCGTGTTCACCCAGGTGCAGCCGTAATGTAAGCGGGCCGACAGGCGATGAGCGCGACCGACGTCGGCGGTCCATATCGAGGAGGCCAGGCCGTATTCCGAATCGTTGGCCCAGCCGAGTACCTGCGCTTCATTGCTGAATTTGGTCACCGACACCACCGGCCCGAACACTTCACGGCGGACGATTTCGTCGTCCTGCTGGGCGTCGGCCAGCACCGTCGGTTCGAAGAAGTAGCCGTTGCCCTCGACAGCCTTGCCGCCAGTGATCAAGCGAATGTGCGGCTGGGCGATGGCGCGCTCGACGAAACCGGCCACGCGGTCGCGGTGTTGTGCGGTGATCAGCGGGCCGAGTTCGGTAGACGGATCGTCCTGCAAGCCGTACTTGATGCTGCTGACCGCAGCCCCGAGTTTCTCCACGAACTTGTCGTAGATGCCTTCCTGCGCGTAGATGCGGCAGGCGGCGGTGCAGTCCTGGCCGGCATTGTAGAAACCGAAGGTGCGGATGCCTTCGACGGCGGCGTCGATGTCGGCGTCGTCGAAGATGATCACCGGAGCCTTGCCGCCCAGTTCCATGTGCATGCGTTTGACGCTGTCGGCGGTGCTGGAAATGATGTTCGAACCGGTTGCGATCGAACCGGTCAGCGACACCATGCGCACTTTCGGGTGGGTGACCAATGGGCTACCGACGGTAGGACCACGGCCGAACACCAGGTTGAGCACGCCGGCCGGGAATATGTCCGACGCCAGTTCGGCCAGGCGCAGGGCAGTCAGCGGGGTCTGTTCCGATGGCTTGAGCACCACGGTATTACCGGCGGCCAGGGCCGGGGCGATTTTCCAGGCGACCATCATCAGCGGGTAGTTCCACGGCGCGATGGAAGCGATCACGCCCACTGGGTCGCGGCGGATCATCGAGGTGTGGCCCGGCAGGTATTCGCCACCGGCCGAACCGCTCATGCAACGGCTGGCGCCGGCGAAGAAGCGGAACACGTCGGCAATCGCCGGGATCTCGTCGTTCAGCGCGGCGCTGTAAGGCTTGCCGCAGTTGTCCGATTCCAGCCTGGCCAACTCTTCGCCGTGGGCTTCTATGGCATCGGCGAGTTTGAGCAGCAGCAGCGAACGCTCTTTCGGCGGGGTATGCGACCAGCTGTCGAACGCGGCGTCGGCGGCGCGCACGGCGGCATCGACCTGGGCTTCGCTGGCTTCGTTGATTTCCACGAGCACACGACCCAAGGCCGGGTTGAAGACGGGTTGGGCGGGGCCTTCGCCGTTTTGCAGTTGGCCGTTGATCAAGAGTTTGGTTTGCATGGCTTTGTCCTCATCAATGCAGATCTTGTTTTGAAACCGGTCCCTGTGGGAGCGAGCTTGCTCGCGATGGCGGTGTGTCAGCCACCATCCATGCTGAATGTGATGGCCTCATCGCGAGCAAGCTCGCTCCCACAGGGGGTAGTGGTGTCTATTTTGAGTTTATTTCCCGCCACTCCCCGCAACGCTCTCACCACCCCGCGTCAGGTAATAGGCACCAAGAATCGGCAGCATGGTCACGATCATCACCAGCATCGCCACGACGTTGGTCACCGGTACGTCCCGTGGGCGGCTTAGCTGGTTGAGCAACCACAGCGGCAGGGTGCGTTCATGGCCGGCGGTGAAGGTGGTGACGATGATTTCGTCGAACGACAGGGCAAACGCCAGCATGCCGCCGGCCAGCAACGCCGAGCCGAGGTTCGGCAGGATGATGTAGCGGAAGGTTTGCCAGCCGTCGGCACCGAGGTCCATCGAGGCCTCGATCAGGCTGTGGGAGGTACGGCGCAAACGGGCGATGACGTTGTTGTAGACGATCACCACACAGAAAGTCGCGTGACCGACGATGATGGTGAACATCCCCGGCTCGATGCCCAATGTCTTGAAGGTCGCCAGCAGCGCGATCCCGGTGATGATCCCCGGCAGGGCAATCGGCAGGATCAGCATCAGCGAGATGCCTTGCTTTCCGAAGAAATCCCGGCGGTACAACGCCGCCGACGCCAGGGTGCCGAGGACCATGGCAATCGCCGTTGCAATGGCGGCGATTTGCAGCGACAGCTTGATCGCTTCCAGCACGTCCGGTCGCGAGAACGCCACACCGATCCACCTCCAAGTGAAACCCTTGGGCGGGAAGCTGAACGCCGCGTCTTCGGTGTTGAAGGCGTACAGGAAGATGATCAGGATCGGGAAGTGCAGGAACACCAGTCCGCCCCAGGCCGCGATGCGCAGGCCAATTGAAGCTTTCTCAGAGTGCATCGAAGGCTCCCAGTCGTTTGACGATGGACAGGTAAATGGCGATCAGCACGATCGGCACCAGGGTGAAGGCCGCGGCCATCGGCATGTTGCCGATCGCGCCTTGCTGGGCGTACACCATGCTGCCGACGAAGTAGCCGGGCGGGCCCACCAGTTGCGGCACGATGAAGTCGCCCAGGGTCAGCGAAAACGTGAAGATCGAGCCTGCGGCAATGCCTGGGACCGACAGCGGCAGAATCACTTGCATGAAGGTCTGGCGTGGCCTGGCACCGAGGTCGGCGGAGGCTTGCAGCAGCGAGGGAGGCAGGCGTTCCAGCGAAGCCTGGATCGGCAGGATCATGAACGGCAGCCAGATGTAGACGAACACCATGAAGCGCCCCAGGTGCGAGGTCGACAAGGTGCTGCCGCCAACGCCCGGAATGCCCAGCACGAATTGCAGAACCGGTTCCAGCCCCAGGTGCTGCACGAACCACTGTGCCACGCCGCCCTTGGCCAGCAGCAGCGTCCAGGCGTAGGCCTTGACGATGTAACTGGCCCACATCGGCATCATCACCGCGATGTAGAAAAACGCTTTGGTCTTGCCCGTGGTGTAGCGCGCCATGTAGTAGGCAATCGGGAACGCGACGATGGCGCTGGCAATCGACACCACAATCGCCATGCCCAGGGTGCGCAGGATGATGTCGAAGTTCGACGGCTGGAACAGCGCGGTGAAGTTCGCCAGGGTCAGGTCGGGAGTGACCGCCATGGTGAAGTCGTCGAAGGTGTAGAAACCTTGCCACAGCAAGGTCAGCAACGAGCCCAGATAGATCGCGCCGAACCACAGCAGCGGCGGCACCAGCAGCAGCGACAGGTACAGGTTCGGCCGGCGATACAACAGGTTGGAAAACCTGCGCAACGGCGAGCCGCCTGACGAGGTTTGAGAAATAGCCAAGGTGCTCATCTCACACCCCGCCTGCCAGGGTGTCGTGCAACTGGACCATCGCTTCCCGTGCCCAGCGAGCGCTGAGACGTTGCCCGGTCTGATGTTGCGCGCTGCTGTCGATCCACTGATTGTTGGCCTGGCTGATGTTCAGGGTCTGGCCGTTTTCCAGTTTCAGTTCATAGCGGGTGGCGCTGCCCTGGTACTGGATGTCGTGCAGCATACCGCTGACTTCGATTTCATGGCTGGCCAGCGGTCCTTCGGCGAATCGCACGTGTTCCGGGCGAATCGAAAACGGCTGTGGATTACCGCTCAGCTGCCTGGCCAGGTCGCCGCGAATCACGTTGGAGGTGCCGACGAACTCGGCGACGAAGGTGGTCGCCGGTTTCATGTACAGGTTGCGCGGGCTGTCGACCTGTTCGATGCGCCCCTTGTTGAACACCGCCACGCGGTCGGACATCGACAGCGCTTCGGTCTGGTCGTGGGTGACGAAAATGAAGGTGATGCCGAGCTGGCGTTGCAGCTTCTTCAACTCGCCCTGCATTTGCTCGCGCAACTTCAGGTCGAGGGCGCCGAGGGGTTCGTCCAGCAACAGTACGCGAGGACGATTGACCAAGGCGCGGGCCAGGGCCACACGCTGGCGCTGACCGCCGGAGAGTTGCACCGGCTTGCGCTCGCCGTAGCCGCCGAGGGCGACCATTTCCAGGGATGCTTCGGCGCGCTTGAGGCGCTCGGTCTTGCCGATGCCTTTGACTTTCAAACCGTAGGCGACGTTGTCGCGCACATTCATGTGCGGGAACAGCGCGTAATCCTGGAACACGGTGTTCACGTCGCGCTGGTAGGGCGGCAGGTGGGCGGCCTCTTCGCCATGAATACGGATGGAGCCCGCGCTCGGTTGTTCAAAACCGGCAATCAGGCGCAAACAGGTGGTCTTGCCCGAGCCGGACGGCCCCAGCATGGAGAAGAACTCGCCGTCCTGGATGTCGATGGAAACCCGGTCGACGGCTTTCACTTCGCCGAATAGACGGGAGACGTTGGTGAACTGGACTGCAAGCGTCATGGTGCGGTGCTCCAAAAAGGCGAAGGCCGTCGCAGCGGCCCTGCCTGGACTTCTGAAAAAGCTGAATCAAAGTGAACTGCGTCGTAGCAGCTGCCGAGGTACGAGGCTGCGTTGCGTGTCCGCGGGACCGCCCTCGGGGGGCCGCTGCGCAGCCCGACGCAGCCTCGTGCCTCGGCAGCTGCTACAGAGGGGTTAACGGCCGCCCATGATCGCGATGTAGTCCTGGGTCCAGCGGCTGTACGGCACGAACTTGCCGCCTTCAGCCTGCGGGGTTTTCCAGAAGGCGATCTTGTCGAAATTGTCGAAACCGTTGGTCTTGCAGCCCTCGGCGCCGAGCAATTCGCTACCGGTGCATGCTGCCGGGACTGCCGGCAACGAGCCGAACCACGCCGCTACGTCACCCTGGACCTTCGGTTGCAGTGACCAGTCCATCCACTTGTAGGCGCAGTTCGGGTGCTTGGCCTCGGCGTGCATCATGGTGGTGTCGGCCCAACCGGTGGCGCCTTCTTTCGGGATGGTCGAGGCGATTGGCTGCTTCTCGTTCATCAGACCGTTGACCTGATACGGCCACGAACTGGAGGCGACCACGCCTTCGTTCTTGAAGTCGCTCATTTGCACAGTGGTGTCGTGCCAGTAGCGGTGGATCAACGGCTGCTGGGCGCGCAACAGGTCGAGCACGGCCTTGTACTGGGCTTCGGTCAGTTCGTAGGGGTTCTGGATGCCCAGTTCCGGCTTGGCGCTCTTCAGGTACAGCGCCGCGTCGGCGATGTAGATCGGGCCGTCATAGGCCTGCACGCGGCCCTTGTTCGACTTGCCGTCCGGCAGGTTTTGCGCATTGAACAGCACGCCCCAGCTGGTGGGCGCGGTCTTGAACACGTTGGTGTTGTACATCAACACGTTCGGGCCCCATTGATACGGGGTGCCAAAGGTCTGCTTGTTGACCACGTACCACGGTCCATCCTTGAGGCGCGGGTCGAGGTTTTTCCAGTTCGGGATCAACGCAGTGTTGATCGGCTGCACACGCTTGCCGACGATCAGGCGTAGGGAGGCATCGCCCGACGCCGTCACCAGGTCGTAACCACCCTTGGCCATCAGGCTGACCATTTCGTCGGAGGTGCCCGCCGTCTTGACGTTGACCTTGCAGCCGGTTTCCTTCTCGAAAACGGTTACCCAGTCGTAGGCTTTGTCGCTCTCGCCACGTTCGATGTAGCCAGGCCAGGCCACAATATCCAGTTGGCCCTCGCCGGCCCCGACAGCTTTGAGCGGCTCGGCGGCCTGGACACTGGCGCTGGCCAGCAGCGCGGTGGTGATTGCACTGAGCAGTGCGGTCTTGTGCACGAACATGGAATTTCCCTCTTCTTCAAATTATGGTCGGGGCAGTTGTGAACGTGGTGAAGCATGCCGTTGGTGGCTTGTTATAAGCGTAGTCAGAGATGCTCGCCATGGCGGGCCATGATGTGTCGCACCACGCTGTAGTCCTGAAGCGAATCGCTGGACAGGTCTTTGCCGTAGCCCGAACGTTTCAGGCCGCCATGGGGCATTTCGCTGACCAGCATGAAATGGCTGTTGATCCAGGTGCAGCCGTACTGCAGGCGCGCTGCGACCTGCATGGCCTTGTCGAGGTTCTGGGTCCAGACCGACGAGGCCAGGCCGTATTCCGAGTCGTTGGCCCAGTCCACCGCTTGTTCGAGTTCATCGAAACGGGTCACGGTGACCACCGGCCCGAACACTTCGCGCTGGACGATCTCGTCACTTTGCTTGCAACCGGCGAGCAAGGTCGGCTGGTAATAGAAGCCGGCGCCGGAATGCACGGCCGCGCCGGTCACACGCTCGATGTGCGGCTGGCCGAGGGCCCGTTCGACAAAACTGGCCACGCGATCACGCTGGCGGGTGCTGATCAGCGGGCCGATTTCGTTGTCGGCGTCACGTTTACCGGCGAAGCGCAGGCTGCTGACCGCCGCGCCGAGCTCGGCCACCAGGCGGTCATGAATCCCGGCCTGGGCGTAAATGCGGCAAGCGGCGGTGCAATCCTGGCCGGCGTTGTAATAGCCGTAGGTGCGCACGCCTTCGATCACGGCCTGAATATCGGCATCGTTGCAGACGATCACCGGGGCCTTGCCGCCGAGTTCCAGGTGGGTGCGTTTGAGCGTCTTCGATGCGGCCTGGAGAATCTTCTGGCCGGTGACGATATCGCCGGTCAGCGACACCATGCGCACTTTTGGATGGCTGACCAAATGGCTGCCGACCCCTTCGCCGCCACCGCAAACGATGTTGATCACACCCCGTGGCAGGATCTCGGCCAGCGCGGGTGCCAGGGCCAGGATCGACAGCGGCGTGTGTTCCGACGGCTTGAATACCAGGGTGTTGCCGGCGGCGAGGGCCGGGGCGATTTTCCACGCGGCCATCATGATCGGGTAGTTCCACGGCGCAATCGACGCCACGACCCCGATCGGATCGCGACGGACCATGCTGGTGTAGCCCGGCAGGTATTCGCCGCTGAGCTGGCCGGTCTGGCAACGTACGGCACCGGCGAAGAAGCGGAACACGTCGACCGTGGCATTGAGGTCATCCTGACGGGCCAGGTGCAACGGCTTGCCGCAGTTCATGGATTCGAGGCGGGCCAGCAGGTCGGCGTTTTTTTCGATGGCGTTGGCGATCTCCAGCAGCAGGTTGGAACGTTGCTGTGGCGTGGTGCGTGACCAACCGGCAAAGGCACGGTGGGCGGCGAGGATGGCGGCTTCGACTTGCTCGGTGCTGGCTTCAGCGATCTGCGTCAGGACTTCGCCGGTGGCCGGGTTGAGGATCGGCTCGGCAAAGCCTTGCCCGGCGACCAGTTCACCATCGATCAACAGGGCGGTGAACAACGGAGTCTGCGCGCCAGCCATTTTTCGGGTTCTCGTTTTTTGTGTGGCTTGTTGTGTAGACATGGCAGCGCTCCCTGTGACTGGGGCCCGGCCGTCTTTATTAGATGCAACAAGACTAGTTTGCGGACCCGAGGACAACAAATACTAAATACTGAAGGTGGCGTTCGATTAAATAGATGGCTTGCGCCCGCCGTGGGGTTGTTCGCGAGCGACCGTGAGAAAGGGGTCCACCAGCGCCGGGCGCGCGGTGCCGCGACGCCAGGCCAGGCCGACATCCAGGGTCTGGCTGAGGTCGGCAATCGGCCGCGCTTCGATTATGTCGCCCTCCAGTGACCACGGGCGATAGGTCATGTCTGGCTGGATCGACACACCCAATCCGGCGGCCACCAGGCTTCGCACTGCTTCGGTCGAGGCTGTGCGCAGGGTGATGCGCGGTTGCAGCGAGGCGGCGGACCACATGCGTTGGGCGTTGCGGTCCATTTCGTCGACGTTCAGTTGAATCAAGGGCTCGCGGGCCACATCGGCGAGGTTGATGCTGTCGTGTTCCAGCAAGGGATGCTGGGCCGGCAGCCATAGCCGGTGCGGCGAGTGGGTCAGCACCTCGGTCTGCAAGGCGTGACGGTCTTCGAGGTTGGAGAGGATCAGCACGCCGACATCGATCTCGCCGCTGACCAGCAAATGCTCGATGTATGGGCGCTCGTCTTCCATCACGCGGATTTCCACGTTGGGGTAGGCGCGCTGGAAGCGGGTGAGCAGATCCGCCAGGTAATAACCGGCCACAAGGCTGGTCACGCCGACGATCAGTTGCCCGGCAACCTGGTCGGTGCTCTGTTGCAGGCTGCGCTTGGCGTTATCCACCGTGGCCAGGATCAAGTGCGCCTGACGCAGGAATTGATGCCCCTGGTGGGTCAGGGTCATGCCCTTGGCATGGCGGCTGAACAGGCTGACGCCGATTTCCTCCTCCAGTTGCTGGATGGCCAGGGTCAGGGTCGACTGGGAAATGAACGCGGTTTGCGCGGCGGCCGAGATCGAGCCGGTCTCGGCCACGGCGATGAAGTGACGGATCTGACGCAGGGTCATCATGGGGGGAAGCACCCGGTGGGCTGTTTTTATCGATTTATTGGAGTGTATATCTTTTTTTTCGATGGTCAGCGCCAGGTGCCCTGGCGATGCAACATCTGGAAGCACTCTCGCGCACGGGGCGTCGGCACTTTCGATCTAGGCTGGTGCCCTTGATTTCAGGTTAAACGTCCTGTGGAGGCAGCAAATGAACACCCGTGGATTGCTCGATCAACTTCTCAAGTCCGGCCAGGACCTGCTTCAGAACAAGGCCGGTGGCTCACAGCAAAAGGGCGTGAGCGGTGGCACCGGCGCCCTTGGCGGTTTGCTCTCCGGTGCGAGCGGCGGGGCATTGGCGGCAGGCGCCATGGGCTTGTTACTTGGTAGCAAGAAGGCCCGCAAGGTGGGCGGCAAGGTTGCGGTCTACGGCGGCCTCGCCGCGTTGGGCGTGCTGGCCTACAAGGCCTACGGCAACTGGCAGGCGCAGCAGGGCACTGCGCCAGAAACGGAACCGCAAACCCTCGACCGCTTGCCTGCCGCGCAAGTCGAGCAGCACAGCCAGGCGATTCTCAAGGCGCTGGTGGCTGCGGCCAAGGCTGACGGTCATATCGATGAACGTGAGCGCGAGCTGATCGAAGGCGAATTCAGCAAACTCGACAATGACCAGGAGCTGCAACACTGGCTGCACGCCGAGCTCAACAAGCCGCTGGACCCGAGCGATGTCGCCCGCGCCGCCGGCTCCCCGGAAATCGCCGCCGAGATGTACATCGCCAGCGTGATGATGGTGGACGAGGAAAACTTCATGGAGAAGGCCTATCTCGATGAGCTGGCGCGTCAGCTGAAGCTGGAGCCGGGGTTGAAGGCTGAACTGGAGAAGCAGGTGCGCCAGGCTTCGATGTAATTGTGGGAGCTGGCTTGCCAGCGAAGGCGGACATTCAGTCAGTAATCGGTTGTCTGGCACGACGCTTTCGCTGGCAAGCCAGCTCCCACAGGGGCCTCGTTTTCAGCTGCACCACATCCCCAATGGCCGAACCATCGCCCGATTCTACCCAATCACCCCTAACACCCATTCCCTCAATTAGCGGACAGTCCCACCCAGAGCCCATCCCGCCTTTTTTCAACGGGATGAGAAGTGGCGTGCATCCGTCTTATAAATGAAACACCGCCCTCGGCTATACTCCCCGCATTTCGAATCAGGCCCCGAGGATTGACTGTGAAGAACTGGACGTTGCGCCAACGCATTTTGGCGAGCTTTGCGGTAATTATCGCCATCATGTTGCTGATGGTGGTCGTCTCGTATTCCCGGCTGTTGACGATCGAAAACAGCGAGGCCAACGTGCGTGAGGACGCTCTGCCAGGGTTGTATTACAGCTCGATGATTCGTGGCGCGTGGTCCGACAGTTATGTACGCATTCAGGCCATGCTCGGTCTGGAGCAAGGGCAGAGCTTCACTGCCGAGGATACTGCGAACTTCAAGGGCTTCGCTGAACGGTTGAAAGAGCAGATGGACCTCTACCGTGCAACGATGGGCGACGAAGAAGACAGGGTCGATTTCGCAGCGTTCGAAAAACTTCATGAGGACTACCAACGGATTCTGGCCACGGTGATCGAGTTGCATAAACGCAACCAGAACGCCGAGGCGGTCAACATGTTCCACAGTGAACTGACCCCGACCTGGGCGGCGGGTCGAATGAAGGTCAATGACATCCTGCGTCATAACAAGACCGTGGCGGACACAGAAATCGCGGCCATTGATGATGCGGTGTTCACCGCCAAAGTCATCATGGGCATTTCCCTGGCGATCGCGGTGCTGGCCGCTGCCCTCTGCGGCCTGTTGTTGATGCGCGCCATCATGGCGCCGATGAACCGCATCGTGAAAATCCTTGAAATCATGCGCACTGGCGACCTGAGCAGCCGCCTGAACCTGGAGCGCAAGGACGAGTTCGGCGCGGTAGAGACCGGTTTCAACGACATGATGACCGAGCTCACTTCCCTGGTGTCCCAGGCCCAGCGCTCGTCGGTGCAAGTGACCACGTCGGTGACCGAGATCGCCGCGACGTCCAAGCAGCAACAAGCCACCGCTACCGAAACCGCCGCTACCACCACGGAAATCGGTGCGACCTCCCGTGAAATCGCCGCCACTTCCAGGGATCTGGTGCGCACCATGACCGAGGTTTCCACCGCCGCCGATCAGGCTTCCGTGGCCGCAGGCTCAGGGCAACAGGGCTTGGCGCGCATGGAGGAAACCATGCATTCGGTGATGGGCGCGGCCGATCTGGTCAATGCCAAGCTGGCGATCCTCAACGAGAAGGCCGGTAACATCAATCAGGTGGTGGTGACCATCGTCAAGGTCGCCGACCAGACCAACCTGTTGTCGCTCAACGCCGCCATCGAAGCCGAGAAGGCCGGGGAGTACGGGCGCGGTTTTGCTGTGGTCGCCACCGAAGTGCGGCGTCTGGCGGATCAGACGGCCGTGGCCACCTACGACATCGAGCAAATGGTGCGCGAGATCCAGTCGGCGGTATCGGCCGGGGTCATGGGCATGGACAAGTTTTCCGAAGAGGTGCGTCGCGGCATGTCCGAGGTGCAGCAGGTCGGCGAGCAATTGTCGCAGATCATCCATCAGGTCCAGGCGTTGGCGCCGCGGGTGCTGATGGTCAACGAAGGCATGCAGGCCCAGGCCACCGGTGCCGAGCAGATCAACCATGCGCTGGTGCAGTTGGGTGACGCCAGCAGCCAGACAGTCGAGTCTCTGCGCCAGGCCAGTTTCGCCATCGATGAGCTGAGCCAGGTGGCCGTCGGGCTGCGCAGCGGCGTTTCGCGATTCAAAGTCTGATGAGCGAAATCACGGCCAAACGCACTGCCGTGAAACAGGTGCCGCATGCCTTGTTTCTGGTGTTTCGCATCGGCAACGAGCGCTATGCCTTGAAGGCCATCGAAGTGGCTGAAGTGCTGCCGCGCCTGCCGTTGAAGCCCATCCCCCATGCTCCCGCCTGGGTCGCCGGGGTGTTCGCCTATCGGGGCGCCGTGGTGCCGGTGATCGATTTGAGCGCTCTGACCTTTGGTGCGTCTGCACAGGCCCGTACCAGCACGCGACTGGTGCTGGTCAACTATCGCCCGGATGAAACTGTCGAGACACAGCTGCTCGGGCTGATCCTGGAGCAGGCGACTGACACCTTGCGCTGCGATCCGGCGGATTTTCAGCACTATGGCCTGGACAACCGCCAGACGCCTTACCTCGGGCCGGTGCGCAAGGACGAGCAGGGCTTGCTGCAATGGGTACGGGTCGGCGATCTGCTGGGCGACCGGGTGCGCGCCTTGTTGTTTCCCTCGCCGCCAATGGATCCGGCGCTGCTGCAGGAGCGGCCATGAACAACGATCAGCGTTTTTTCGACTTTCTCAAGGAAACTATCGGGCTCGACGTGACCTCGGTAGGGCCTGCGATCATCGAGCGAGCGGTGCGCCAGCGCAGCATCGTTTCGCAAGCATTGTCGGCCGATGAATACTGGCGGACCTTGCAGGGCTCGCGGGACGAGCAGCAGGCGTTGATCGAAGCGGTGATCGTTCCGGAAACCTGGTTCTTCCGCTATCCGGAGTCCTTCGTTACCCTGGCGAAACTGGCGAGCAAGCGTCTGGCCGAGATCAACAACCTGCGCGCACTGCGAATTCTCAGCCTGCCGTGCTCAACCGGCGAAGAACCCTACTCGATCGCCATGGCGTTGCTCGATGCCGGGCTCAAACCGCACCAGTTCAAAGTCGACGGCCTGGACGTCAGCCCGTTGTCAGTGGAAAAAGCCCGGCGGGCGTTGTACGGCAAGAACTCCTTTCGGGGTGATGACATTGCGTTTCGCGACCGTCATTTCAGCGCCGAAGGCGAGAGCTATCGCCTCGATCAGCGGGTAATCGAGCAAGTGCGCCTGCAGGTCGGCAACCTGCTGGATCCGGCCTTGCTGGCCGGTGAACCGCCCTTCGATTTCGTGTTTTGTCGCAACCTGCTGATCTACTTCGACCAGCCGACCCAGAAGCAAGTCTTCGAAGTGCTCAAGTGCCTGACTCACGTTGACGGCGTGCTGTTTATCGGTCCGGCCGAAGGCAGTCTGCTGGGGCGTCTGGGGATGCGCTCGATCGCAATCCCGCAGTCCTTCGCGTTCAGTCGACAGGGCACTGCGGACCCTGAGCCCTTGCCGACATTCTTGCCCGCACCATTGCCTGTGCCGCAACCGCTGCGCAATCCACCGCCTGCGCCAGTGCGCAGCCGTCCGTTTGCCCGGATTGCGCCGTTGCGGCCTGCGCCCGCAACCTCCGGCTCCGACACTGCCGCGCTGCTGGCCAATATCGCCGTGCTGGCCGATGAAGGCAAAAGCGCCGAGGCGCGAGCGGCGTGTGAAAGCTACTTGCGCAGCCATGAACCGGTGGCCCAGGTCTTTTATTGGTTGGGACTGCTCAGCGATGTGGCCGGCAATACCCTTGAAGCCCAGGGTTTTTACCGCAAGGCGTTGTACCTCGAGCCGCAACATCCCGAAGCGTTGATGCACCTGGCCGGGTTGCTGCAGGCCCAGGGCGACGCAATGGGAGCCAGACGATTGCAGGAACGTGCCGCCCGCAGCGCACGCGCCGCTGACAGTGAGCGTAAACGATGATCGCCCCAGACACCTTCAGCGTCACCCGGGACGCCCAGGCCATCGACGATTGCTGGAATCGCATCGGTATCCACGGCGACAAGTCCTGCCCGTTGCTCAGCGAGCATATTCATTGCCGCAATTGTGCGGTGTATTCGGCGGCTGCCACACGCTTGCTCGATCGTTATGCATTGCAGCAGGAAGATCGCGGGAGCGTGTCCGTCGCGGTCGAGAGCGAGGTGAAAACCCGCTCGCTGTTGATGTTCCGTCTGGGTGAAGAGTGGCTGGGGCTTGCGACCCGTAGTCTGGTAGAGGTGGCGCCGCTGCAAGCGATTCACTCGTTGCCGCATCAACGTTCCCGGGCCTTGCTCGGCGTGGCGAATGTGCGCGGCGCGCTGGTCGCCTGCCTGTCGCTGGTGGAACTGCTCGGGCTCGACGGCGCCAGCAGCGTGGCCACCGGTGCGCGGGTCATGCCGCGCATGCTGATCATCGCGGCCCACGGCGGGCCGGTGGTGGTGCCGGTGGACGAAGTCGACGGGATTCACGCCATTGACGAGCGCATCCTCGAAACCGCATCGCGCTCGGGTACTCAGGCCAGCGCCAAATACACCCGTGGCGTATTGCAATTCAAAGGTCGCAGCCTGCGTTGGCTGGATGAAGAACAGCTGCTGTCCGCCGTGACCCGGAGCCTCACATGACCCCCGAGCAAATGCGCGACGCCTCTTTGCTCGAGCTGTTCAGCCTGGAGGCGGAGGCTCAGACCCAGATCTTGAGCGCCGGCCTGCTGGCGCTTGAGCGCGACCCGACCCAGGCCGATCAACTTGAATCGTGCATGCGTGCCGCACACTCGCTCAAGGGCGCGGCGCGGATCGTCGGTGTCGACGCCGGGGTCAGCGTTTCCCATGTGATGGAGGATTGCCTGGTCAGTGCCCAGGAAGGTCGCCTGTTGCTGCACCCCGAACACATCGATGCATTGCTGCAAGGCACCGATTTGCTGATGCGCATCGCCACGCCGAACAACAACCCGGAGGCCGCGGACATCGAGGCCTATGTGGCGTTGATGGCGCGGTTGCTCGACCCTGCGGCCCCGTTGGTTGCGCCTGCCGTACCGGTGATGGCCGAACTTCAGCTCGAAGCACCCATACCCAGGGTCGAGCCGCCGGCGCCTGCCGTCGAACCGCCATCGGCGCCAGCCTCGCGCAAGACCAAACGCACCATCGAAAACGGCGAACGTGTGCTGCGTGTCACCGCCGAGCGCCTGAACAGTCTGCTCGATCTGTCGAGCAAATCCCTGGTGGAAACCCTGCGGCTCAAACCGCACCTGGCGACCATGCAGCGACTCAAGCGCATGCAGAGCAACAGCCTGCGCGCACTGGAGAATCTCAATGTGCATCTCAAGGATCACGCCTTGAGCCTGGAGGCCCAGGAAGCCCTTGAGGATGCGCGGCGATTGCTCGCGCAGTCCCAGCAACTGCTCATGGAAAAGAATGCCGAGCTTGATGAGTTCGCCTGGCATGCTAGCCAGCGGGCGCAGGTGTTGTACGACACGGCGCTGGCTTGTCGCATGCGGCCGTTTGCCGATGTGCTGACCGGGCAGGTGCGGATGGTCCGGGATCTGGGGCGCGATCTGGGCAAACAGGTTCGGCTGGAAATTGAAGGCGAAAAAACCCAGGTCGATCGCGACGTACTGGAAAAGCTCGAAGCGCCGCTGACTCACTTGTTGCGCAACGCGGTCGATCACGGCATCGAAACCCCGGAGCAGCGCCTGCTGGCGGGCAAGCCGGCGGAAGGTTTGATTCGCCTGCGCGCGTCCCATCAGGCCGGCTTGCTGGTGCTTGAACTGAGCGATGACGGTAACGGCGTGGACCTGGAAAAGGTCCGTCGCAGCATCGTTGAGCGAAATCTGTCGCCTGCGCAAACCGCTGCGCAGTTGAGCGAAGAAGAGTTGCTGACGTTCCTGTTCCTGCCCGGTTTCAGTCTGCGCGACACGGTCACCGAGGTGTCCGGTCGCGGTGTCGGCCTGGATGCGGTGCAGCACATGGTCCGGCAGTTGCGCGGCGCGGTGGTGCTGGAGCAGACGGCGGGCGAGGGCAGTCGGTTCCACCTTGAGGTGCCGCTGACCCTGTCGGTGGTGCGCAGCCTTGTGGTGGAAGTCGGCGATGAAGCCTATGCCTTCCCGCTGGCGCACATTGAGCGCATGTGCGACCTGGAGCCGTCGGATATCGTACAGGTCGAAGGTCGCCAGCATTTCTGGCACGAAGACCGGCATGTCGGCCTGGTGGCGGCCAGTCAGTTGCTGCAACGTCCGGCCAGCCAGAGCAGTGGGCAAACCCTGAAGGTCGTGGTGATTCGCGAGCGCGATGCGATCTACGGCGTGGCCGTGGAGCGGTTTATCGGTGAGCGCACCTTGGTGGTGCTGCCGCTGGATGAGCGTCTGGGCAAGGTGCAGGACATTTCCGCCGGGGCCCTGCTCGACGACGGTTCAGTGGTGCTGATCGTCGATGTCGAAGACATGCTGCGGTCGGTGGAGAAACTGCTCAACACCGGTCGTCTGGAGCGCATTGCCCGCCACAGCAATCAGGTGGTCGAGGCGACCCGCAAACGAATTCTGGTGGTGGATGATTCCCTGACCGTGCGAGAGTTGCAGCGCAAGCTGTTGCTCAATCGCGGCTACGACGTGGCGGTTGCGGTGGATGGCATGGACGGCTGGAACGCGCTGCGCTCGGAGGATTTCGATCTGCTGATCACCGACATTGATATGCCGCGCATGGACGGCATCGAACTGGTCACGCTGTTGCGTCGGGACAATCGCCTGCAATCGCTGCCGGTGATGGTGGTGTCCTACAAGGATCGTGAAGAGGACCGGCGCCGTGGACTGGATGCCGGGGCCGACTATTATCTAGCCAAGGCCAGTTTTCATGACGACGCCTTGCTCGATGCAGTGGTCGAGCTCATTGGAGGAGCGCGAGCATGAGGATTGCTATCGTCAACGATATGCCCATGGCGGTGGAGGCCTTGCGCCGCGCCCTGGCATTCGAGCCAACACACCAGGTGGTCTGGGTCGCCGGTAATGGCGCCGAGGCGGTGCGTCAGTGCGCCCAGGACACCCCGGACCTGATTCTGATGGACCTGATCATGCCGGTGATGGATGGCGTCGAGGCCACGCGACGGATCATGGCCGAGACCCCCTGTGCCATCGTCATCGTCACCGTGGATCGCCAGCAGAACGTGCACCGGGTGTTCGAGGCCATGGGCCACGGTGCGCTGGATGTGGTCGATACCCCGACGGTAGGTGCCGGCAATGCCCAGGAAGCGGCCGCGCCGTTGTTGCGCAAGATCTTGAATATTAGCTGGCTGATCGGCGACAACGGCAATCGCCCGCGCTTGACCACGGCGCCATTGCACCGCTCGGGCTCACGCCAGAGCCTGATCTCCATTGGCTCATCCGCTGGCGGGCCGGCAGCGCTGGAAGTCTTGCTCAAGGGGCTGCCGCGTGATTTCTCTCCGGCCATCGTGCTCGTGCAGCATGTTGATCAGGTGTTTGCCGCCGGCATGGCTGAATGGCTCGGCAGCGCCAGCGGTCTCAACGTGCGCCTGGCCCAGGAAGGCGAGACGCCGCAAAGCGGCACGGTACTGTTGGCCGGCACCAATCACCATATTCGCTTGCTGAAAAACGGCACGCTGGCCTACACCGCCGAACCGGTCAACGAGATCTACCGGCCCTCCATCGACGTGTTCTTCGAGAGCGTGGCCAGTTACTGGAATGGCGATGCCGTGGGGGTTTTGCTCACCGGCATGGGGCGTGATGGTGCCCAAGGGCTTAAACTCATGCGCCAACAGGGCTACCTGACCATCGCACAAGACCAGGGCAGCAGTGCGGTGTACGGTATGCCGAAGGCGGCCGCAGCCATCGACGCCGCCGTGGAGATTCGCCCGCTGGACAAGATAGCGCCACGATTGCTGGAGATTTTCGCCAAGTGAGCACATTTTCCCTCATTCCTGGCTCAAGTAGTACTCAGGTGACCGCACATGACTGAATTACAGCTCGACGACTTCAAGACCGACGAAAACGCCGCCATGGTGTTGCTGGTGGACGATCAGGCCATGATCGGCGAAGCCGTGCGTCGCGGCCTGTCGAACGAAGAGAACATCGATTTCCACTTCTGCGCCGACCCGCACCAGGCCATCGCCCACGCGGTGCGCATCAAGCCGACGGTGATCCTGCAGGATCTGGTCATGCCCGGCCTCGACGGCCTGAGCCTGGTGCGTGAGTACCGCAATCACCCGGCGACCAAGGACATTCCGATCATCGTCCTGTCGACCAAGGAAGACCCGCTGATCAAGAGCGCGGCCTTTGCCGCCGGTGCCAACGATTATCTGGTCAAGCTGCCTGACAACATCGAACTGGTCGCGCGCATCCGCTATCACTCGCGCTCCTACATGACCCTGCTGCAACGGGACGCGGCGTACCGCGCGTTGCGGGTCAGCCAGCAGCAACTGCTCGACACCAACCTGGTGCTGCAACGCCTGATGAACTCCGATGGCCTGACCGGGTTGTCGAACCGTCGGCACTTCGACGAATACATGGAACTGGAGTGGCGTCGTTCGTTACGTGAGCAGAGCCAGTTGTCGTTGCTGATGATCGACGTGGACTACTTCAAGGCCTACAACGACAGCTTCGGCCACCTGGAAGGCGATGAAGCCCTGCGCAAGGTCGCCGCGGCGATCAAGGACGCCAGCGCCCGGCCTTCGGACCTGCCGGCCCGTTACGGCGGCGAAGAGTTCGCCCTGGTACTGCCCAACACTTCCCAGGGCGGTGCACGGCTGGTGGCCGAGAAGCTGCGCCAGACCGTGGCAGCCCTGAAAATCCCGCATAACTCGCCCACCGAAGGTTCGAGCCTGACCATCAGCATCGGCCTGTCGACCATCACGCCGAAAGCGGGCAGCAACTGCCGTGACCTGATCAAGGCGGCGGACAACGGGCTGTATTCGGCAAAAAACAATGGGCGCAATCAGGTAGGGATCGAGTAACCAAAAGCGCTGCTCGTAGCACTGTAGCGCTGTAGCAGCTGCCGAGCCCGCGAGGCTGCGTTCGAGGACGAAGTCCTCGCCATCGCCGTTTTCCTGAAAAACTGCATCGTCCGGTTTTACGACGGCTGCGCCGCCGAACGCAGCCTCACAGGCTCGGCAGCTGCTACCAGTGCCTTGCCGTGGAAACCATTCGCCGGTAAACCCGCCATGCGGGCTGCCGGGGCCGCTTGATTACGGTATACTCGCCGGCTTTCAAAAGTTCGCCAACGAGTGCTGCCCGTCATGGAAATCAACCCGATCCTGAACACCATCAAGGACCTGTCCGAGCGCTCCGAAACTATTCGGGGGTATCTTTGACTACGATCAAAAGCATGAGCGTCTGACCGAAGTCAATCGCGAGCTTGAAGATCCGAGTGTCTGGAACAAACCTGAATACGCCCAGGAACTGGGCCGCGAGCGCGCTGCGCTGGCGCAGATCGTCGATACCCTGGACGAGCTGAACACGGGGCTGGCCGATTGCCGAGACCTGCTGGACATGGCCGTTGAAGAGAACGACGAAGGCGCAGTGGGCGATGTCGTCGCCGAGCTGGCCCGTCTCGAGGAAAGTCTGGCCAAGCTGGAATTCCGCCGTATGTTCAGCCATGAAATGGACCCGAACAACGCCTACCTGGACATCCAGGCCGGTTCCGGCGGCACCGAAGCCCAGGACTGGGCCAACATCCTGCTGCGCATGTACCTGCGCTGGGCCGACAAACGCGGTTTCGACGCGACCATCATGGAACTGTCCGCCGGTGAAGTCGCCGGGATCAAGGGCGCGACCGTGCACATCAAGGGCGAATACGCGTTTGGCTGGTTGCGGACCGAGATCGGCGTGCACCGTCTGGTGCGCAAGAGCCCGTTCGACTCCGGCAACCGTCGCCACACATCTTTCTCTGCGGTGTTCGTTTCCCCCGAGATCGATGACAAGGTGGAAATCGAGATCAATCCGGCAGACCTGCGGATCGACACCTATCGTTCCTCCGGTGCCGGTGGTCAGCACGTAAACACCACCGACTCGGCCGTACGTATCACCCACGTACCGACCAACACCGTGGTCAGCTGCCAGAATGAACGTTCCCAGCATGCCAACAAGGACACCGCCATGAAAATGCTGCGGGCCAAGTTGTATGAGCAGGAAATGCAGAAGCGCAACGCTGCGTCCCAGGCGCTGGAAGACACCAAGTCCGATATCGGCTGGGGTCATCAGATCCGTTCGTACGTGCTCGATGCCTCGCGGATCAAGGATCTGCGCACGAACATCGAACGCAGCGACTGTGACAAGGTGCTCGATGGCGATATCGACGAATACCTGGAAGCGAGCCTGAAATCCGGGCTGTAAGTTACTGACACACCGCGATCCCCTGTAGGAGCCGGCTTGCCGGCGATCCCCGGCCGCAGGCCGGGGAAAACGAACCAGATGGAATATTTAAAGACATGAGCGACCTAGAACTCGACCCGCAAGCCCTGCAACAGGAAGAAAACTCCCTGATCGCCCTGCGCAAGGAAAAGCTTGCTGCCGAGCGCGCCAAGGGCAATGCCTTCCCGAACGACTTCCGCCGCGAAAACTACTGCGAACAACTGCAGAAACAGTACGCGGACAAGACCAAGGAAGAGCTGGCAGAGGCTGCGATCCCGGTCAAGGTTGCCGGTCGTATCATGCTCAACCGTGGCTCGTTCATGGTGATCCAGGACATGACCGGTCGCATCCAGGTCTACGTCAATCGCAAGACCCTGTCCGAAGAAACCCTGGCCGCGGTGAAAACCTGGGACATGGGCGACATCATTGCCGCCGAAGGCACCCTGGCCCGTTCCGGCAAGGGCGACCTGTACGTTGAAATGACCAGCGTGCGCCTGCTGACCAAATCCCTGCGCCCGCTGCCGGACAAGCACCACGGCCTGACCGACACCGAACAGCGCTACCGCCAGCGCTACGTTGACCTGATCGTCAACGAAGACGTGCGCCAGACGTTCCGCGTGCGTTCGCAAGTCATCGCCCACATCCGCAGCTTCCTGATGAAGCGTGACTTCCTGGAAGTGGAAACGCCGATGCTGCAGACCATCCCGGGCGGCGCGGCAGCCAAGCCGTTCGAGACCCACCACAATGCGCTGGACATGGGCATGTTCCTGCGTATCGCGCCGGAGCTGTACCTCAAGCGCCTTGTTGTTGGCGGCTTCGAGAAAGTGTTCGAGATCAACCGCAACTTCCGTAACGAAGGCGTTTCGACTCGTCACAACCCTGAATTCACCATGTTGGAGTTCTACCAGGCCTACGCCGACTACGAAGACAACATGGACCTGACCGAAGAACTGTTCCGCGAACTGGCGCAGCTGGTTCTGGGCAGCACCGACGTGCCATACGGCGACAAGGTGTTCCACTTCGGCGAGCCGTTCGTGCGTCTGTCGGTGTTCGACTCGATCCTCAAGTACAACCCAGAGCTGACCGCCGATGACCTGAACGACATCGACAAGGCCCGCGCCATCGCCAAGAAGGCCGGCGCCAAGGTGCTGGGCTTCGAAGGCCTGGGCAAGCTGCAGGTGATGATTTTCGAAGAGCTGGTCGAGCACAAGCTGGAACAGCCGCACTTCATTACCCAGTACCCGTTCGAAGTGTCGCCGCTGGCCCGTCGTAACGATGACAACCCGAACGTCACCGATCGCTTCGAGCTGTTCATCGGTGGCCGTGAAATCGCCAACGCCTACTCCGAGTTGAACGATGCGGAAGACCAGGCCGAGCGTTTCATGGCCCAGGTGGCCGACAAGGACGCCGGCGACGACGAAGCCATGCACTACGACGCCGACTTCGTGCGTGCGCTGGAGTACGGCATGCCGCCAACGGCGGGTGAAGGCATCGGTATCGACCGTCTGGTGATGCTGCTGACCAACTCCCCGTCGATCCGCGACGTGATCCTGTTCCCGCACATGCGGCCGCAAGCGTAAGTGTTTCAAATAAAAAGCCGCCTTTGAGGCGGCTTTTTATTGCCTGTCTGGTACAAACGTATCAACTTGTTACTTTCATCTGAGAGGAAATACCTGTCGTGATTCGTGCAATAGCTCAAGAAGGTGCAGCGGGTGTCGCCACTGCGGTCGCTGAAAGCGTTCAGTACCAGGGCCGCAAGGCCAGCCGACAGGGCAGCGAACAGCGACGACAGGAAATCCTGGATGCCGCCATGCGCATTGTCGTGCGTGACGGCGTACGGGCCGTACGGCACCGTGCGGTGGCCGCCGAGGCACAAGTGCCGTTGTCGGCGACCACTTACTATTTCAAGGATATCGATGACCTGCTCACCGATACCTTCGCCCAATACGTGGAGCGCAGTGCGGCGTACATGGGCAAACTGTGGGTGAACAACGAGGGCCTGCTGCGCGAGATGATCGACAGTGGCGATGGCAGCCCGCAGGCGCGTTCGCAGTTGGCGGACGACATTGCACGGCTGATGACCGATTACGTTCACCGGCAACTGGTCAATCGGCGCGAACATTTGATGGCCGAGCAGGCGTTCCGTCAGGAGGCATTGCTCAACCCGCGCCTGGCCGAACTGGTGCGCTCGCATCAACAGATTCTGTTGCAGGGCTCTTGCCAGTTGTTCCAGGTGTTGGGCTCGCGCGAGCCGCATCAGGATGCCAAGGTGTTGACGGCGATTATCGGGCGGATGGAATATCAGGGCCTGCTCAACGTAGACGAGCCTGCCGCCGAAGAGGAAATGCTCGGCATCCTGACGCGCTACATGCACCTGGTGCTGGCGTCGGTGTGAGTTGAGCGCGGTCCCCGTAGCAGCTGCAGAAGGCTGCGCTCGGCGACGAAGTCGTCGTAAAACCTGCCACCGTGTTCCTTCAGGTTGATTCGGGATTCAGATTTTACGACTGCTTCGCAGCCGAACGCAGCCTTCGGCAGCCGCTACCGGTCAGCGCGAGGGGTGTTGTGTTTCATAGGGAGTATTGAATGAAAGCCAGGCGTGTCGTTGTGATCGCCTTGACGTTCCTGCTGCTCAGTGGCTGTCTGGTGACCTTCAAGGAACCGCTGCCCACGAGCGAGCCCGCGCCCAAAGGGTTGCTCGGCAAGTGGACCAGCACCAGCGCCTGGGGTGAGCCCGTCAATCTGGAGTTGACCCGCATCGGCGACAATCGCTACCAGGCCGTCAGCTACTTCAAGGCCAATCCCAAGGAGCGTGAAGCCTACCCCTTCACCGTGTCGCGTCATGGCAACCGTTGGTACCTGTCGGCGAAGGTGCCGGCGCAGTTCGGCGGGCATTTCATCATTGGCGGCTTCGAGCTGACCGACCAGCGTGAACTGGTGCTGTACAACCTCGACCTCGAACAGATCAACCAGGCGCTGAAGCAAAACGCCCTGAGCGGCGAAGCGTTTCAGACTGACGACGGCGCAGGCGTGCTGATCAACAGCCACATGGATCAAGTCGCCGCCTACCTCGACGACCCGGCCAATTCCGATGTGTTCGTCGAAGCCGTACGCTACCAGCGTCAGGCCAAAGCCAAATAAGCAGCACCAACAGGTTTCTACAGGAGTTTCGGGTGGACGATTACCAACAGTCGATACGCATTTTGTCCGATCGCATCGTGCTGGCGCAGACACCGATCCGCGTCCTCGATGCGGTCAAGTGGGACGACAACATTCGTAAGGGGTTCCTCAAGGCCAAGGGCAAGGAAATGCCGGCAGTGGACCGCGACTACTACCTCAACCGGCCGCTGGCGTTCGATTCCAGCAAAGTGAAGCTGGAGTTCCAGAACATCGAGCGCGACATCACCCGCCAGCTCGGCCAGTTCAACCCGGTCGGCCAGATCATGCGCCGCATGTGCAAGGAATACCGCATGGTGGTGCGCATGCTCGAAGCGCGCGGCACCGAGGATTTCGGCCTGATTTCCCAGGAGTTGTACGGCGCCGCGTCCGACGCGTTTCACGCTGGCGACCCGACCCTGTCCGACCTGGGCATGATGCTGTCCGAATACCTGAACAACATCGACGGCCGTGGCGATCTCAAGGATGAACCGAAGACGCTGACGGCCAAGGACGCGGTCGATCTGTTGCAGCATCGCTTGAACAAGGTGTTTGGCGAAGCCGAGGAAACCATCCGGGTGTTCGAATCCGACGGCATCGTCGCCGATGCGGCGGCGGGCGCCGACTACATCAAGATCCGCGCCGATGCGATGTTCAACGACCGCGACGTGCGGGCACTGGAAGTTCACGAAGGGCTGGTGCACGTCGGTACCACCCTCAACGGTCTGAACCAGCCGATCTGCACCTTCCTTTCCAAGGGGCCGCCCTCGTCGACGGTGACCCAGGAAGGCCTGGCGATCCTGATGGAGATCATCACCTTCGCCTCGTACCCGAGCCGTCTGCGCAAACTGACCAACCGCACGCGGGCCATTCACATGGTGGAGGAGGGGGCCGACTTCCTGCAGGTGTTCGAATTCTTCCGCGAACAAGGCTTCGAAATGCCCGAAAGCTACAGCAACGCCAGTCGCGTTTTCCGCGGCTCGGTGCCGACAGGTCTGCCATTTACCAAAGACTTGTCCTACCTCAAGGGCTTCATCATGATTTACAACTACATTCAACTGGCCGTGCGTAAAGGCAAGCTGGAGCAGATACCGCTGTTGTTCTGCGGCAAGACCACCCTGGAAGACATGCGCACCTTGCGCCAGTTGGTGGACGAAGGACTGGTGGTGCCGCCCAAGTACCTGCCGGAACAGTTCCGCGACATGAACGCGTTGTCGGCGTGGATGTGCTTCTCCAACTTCCTCAACCACCTGAGCCTGGACCGGATCGAGGCGGATTACTCGAACATCCTCTGAGGCTGGTGTTATCCCCCTGTGGGAGCGGGCTTGCTCGCGAATGAGGTTTAACATTCAACAATAATGTTGACTGATACACCGCCTTCGCGAGCAAGCCCGCTCCCACAGGGGTATGTATTCCAATCTTCACTGCGAGGTTTCAACGGATGAGAATCCTCGGCATCCTCTGCCTTCTCCTGACCTTGAGCGGTTGCAGCTCGCTATTGTTCTACCCGGAACCCGGCCAGTTGTTCACGCCGGAAAAGGCCGGGCTCGAATACCGCACTGTCACCCTGATCACCGCCGATGGCCTCAAGCTGAACGCCTGGTGGCTGCCGGCGAAGAAGGGTGTCGAGGTCAAAGGCACGGTGCTGCACCTGCACGGCAACGGCGGAAACCTGCCCATGCACCTCGGCGGGAGCTTTTGGTTGCCGAAAAATGGTTACCAGGTGTTGCTTGTGGACTATCGCGGTTACGGCCTGTCCGAAGGCGAACCGAGCCTGCCGGCGATCTACCAGGACATCGATGCGGCGTTCGCCTGGCTGGACAAGGCGCCGGAGGTTCAAGGCAAGCCGCTGATCCTGCTCGGCCAGAGCCTTGGTGGCTCAATGGCCGTGCATTACCTGGTCCAGCACCCGGAACGGCAGAAACAACTGAAGGCTTTTGTCCTCGACGGTGTGCCCGCCAGTTACCGAAGCATCGGTCAGTTTGCCCTGAGCAATTCGTGGATGACCTGGCCGTTCCAGGTGCCGTTGTCGTGGCTGGTACCGGACGGCGACAGCGCAATCAACTCCATGGCGCAGCTTAAAGATGTGCCGAAACTGCTCTACCACAGCATCGACGATCCGATCGTGCCTCTTTCCAACGGCATCCGACTGTATCAAGCTGCGCCGCCGCCACGGGTGCTGCAACTGACCCGTGGCGGTCATGTGCAGACGTTCGCTGACCCGGTCTGGCGCAAGGTCATGTTGCGTTATCTTGATGATCCGCAGCATTTCAACGGCCTGCGCCGCCTGGGTGAGATCCCCAATTACCCGGCGCCCCCGAATTCTGAAGATGAACCACCAGAGAGTCCGCAATGAGTGAAGAACGCAACGCCATCCCGCTGATCATCACCGGTATCTGCAGCATCCTCGGCACCGTCGGTGCCCTGTGGTGGTACGGCTACCTGCACTTCGCCAAGCCCGAGGATGCGTTGCTCCTCAACGAATTCACCATGCTCAAAACGATTCCGGGCGAAGACTACAAAGTCTCCCTGGAGCCGGCGGCGCAAGTGGCGCAGTGCATCGATGGCGTGCTGGTGCTGTTCGACATGGAGCAGAAGGGGCTGACCGGCGTGCTGGTAGACAGCAAGAAAAAAGCCGTGCGCTGCATGGGGCAGGAGACGCCGCAGAAGCTGGAGCAATAAGCCCGTACTTGTTGGCAGCAGAGTTCAAATGTGGGAGCGGGCTTGCTCGCGAATGAGGTTTAACATTCAACAATAATGTTGACTGATACACCGCCTTCGTCGGAACGCCGCCCGGAGCAAGCCCGCTCCCACAGGTTCTGTGGATAATCAGTGTTTCTGTTTGTCGTCAGGCACCGACAAATCGTGCAAATGTCGACGGGACAGCGCCAGAAAACGCGGGGTCGGCCCGATGTCTTCGTACAGTGGATCACCTTCTTCATCGGTGGCGACCACGGTCGTGCCTTTGACGTACGGGAAGCTTCTTTCCAGTTCTTCCAGGGCGGCGCCGATCAGATCGCCGAGCAGTTCTTCGGGATGCCGCTTGGGGTACATCTCGACGAGCGCGGCCAGCCGTGCGGCAGACTCCACGTCCAGATGAATCGAGTAGCCGGTGTCGGTCAGGCGACCCTTGGCGTTTTCTTCCCAGTGGTGGGCAAGCTCGCGGATTTTCATATTGACCTCATTGCGCTCCCGCTCGTGGCAGGCAGAGTGAGTGTCCGGCACTGGCCGGTGACAACCGTTGTACGGCTTATCGTTCAGACTAGCCTCAACAGGCAAGGTTTAAAGGTCCTTCGTCGTCTTGCTTGTAAGAACCCGTCTGGGGCGGCACTCTCTAGGTTCCTAGCCGCCCGGATTTTTGCTGGAGACCTGCTGATGACCGATATTGATGCACGCTTGCGCGAGGACGTTCACCTGTTGGGTGAGCTGTTGGGCAATACCATTCGTGAGCAATATGGCGACGGTTTTCTCGACAAGATCGAGCAGATCCGCAAGGGCGCCAAGGCTGACCGACGGGGTTCCATGGACGCCGAACTCAGCGCCAGCCTCAATCAGTTGACCGAAGACGAGTTGCTGCCGGTGGCGCGGGCGTTCAACCAGTTCCTCAACCTGGCCAATATCGCCGAGCAATATCAGTTGATTCACCGCCGCGATGAATCACAACCGGCGCCGTTCGAAGCCCGTGTGCTGCCAGAGCTGCTCGCGCGCCTGAGCGCCGAGGGGCATGGCGCCGACGCACTGGCCCGGCAACTGGGGCGGCTGGAGATCGAACTGGTACTCACGGCGCACCCGACCGAAGTTGCACGCCGCACGCTGATCCAGAAGTACGACGCCATCGCCGCGCAACTGGCGGCACAGGATCACAGAGACCTGACCAGTGCCGAGCGCGAGCAGATCAAGAACACCTTGCAACGCCTGATCGCCGAAGCCTGGCATACCGAGGAAATCCGCCGCACGCGTCCGACGCCGGTGGACGAAGCCAAGTGGGGTTTCGCGGTGATCGAGCATTCGCTGTGGCAGGCCATTCCCAATTACCTGCGCAAGGCCGATCAGGCCCTGCACGCCGCCACCGGTCTGCGCTTGCCCCTGGAGGCGGCACCGATTCGCTTTGCCTCGTGGATGGGCGGCGACCGCGACGGCAACCCGAACGTGACGGCGGCGGTTACCCGGGAAGTTTTACTGTTGGCGCGCTGGATGGCGGCTGATTTGTACCTGCGCGATGTCGATCGGCTGGCCGCCGAGCTGTCGATGCAGCAGGCCAGCGATGAATTGAAGGCCAAGGCCGGAGACAGCGCCGAACCGTACCGGGCAGTGCTCAAACAGCTGCGCGATCGCTTGCGGGCAACGCGTAACTGGGCACACGCCGCCTTGTCGACGTCAGCGCCGGCACCGACCGATGTACTGCAAGACAACCGCGAACTGCTCGATCCACTGGAGCTTTGCTACCACTCCTTGCACGAGTGCGGCATGGGCGTGATCGCTGACGGGCCGTTGCTCGATTGCCTGCGACGGGCAGTGACGTTCGGACTGTTCCTTGTTCGTCTGGATGTGCGCCAGGACTCGTCGCGACACACCGCCGCAATGACCGAAATCACTGACTATCTTGGCCTGGGGCGCTACGAGGACTGGAGCGAGGGCGAGCGCATCGCCTTCCTGATGCGCGAATTGAGCAATCGTCGGCCCTTGTTGCCGACGTACTTCAAACCCTCCGCCGACACTGCCGAAGTGCTGGCGACCTGCCGGGAAATCGCCGCTGCGCCAGGGGCATCCCTCGGTTCCTATGTGATTTCCATGGCCGGCGCGGCTTCCGATGTACTTGCTGTGCAATTGCTGCTCAAAGAGTCCGGCGTGTTGCGGCCGATGCGCGTGGTGCCGCTGTTCGAAACCCTGGCCGACCTCGACAACGCGGGGCCGGTGATCGAGAAGCTGCTGCTGTTGCCGGGCTATCGCGCGCGCCTGCAAGGGCCGCAGGAAGTGATGATCGGCTACTCCGACTCGGCCAAGGACGCCGGCACCACCGCGGCGGCCTGGGCGCAGTACCGGGCGCAGGAGCGACTGGTGGATATCTGCCGCGAGCAACAAGTTGAGCTGCTGTTGTTCCACGGTCGCGGCGGCACGGTGGGGCGTGGCGGCGGCCCGGCCCACGCGGCGATCCTGTCGCAGCCACCGGGTTCGGTGGCGGGGCGTTTTCGCACCACCGAACAGGGCGAAATGATTCGCTTCAAGTTCGGCCTGCCGGACATCGCCGAGCAAAACCTCAATCTGTACCTGGCCGCTGTGCTGGAGGCGACCTTGCTGCCTCCGCCGCCACCTACGCCCGAGTGGCGCCATTTGATGGACGAGCTGGCCGCGGACGGTGTCGGCGCCTACCGCGCCGTGGTGCGGGAGAATCCGCAGTTTGTAGAGTATTTCCGCCAGTCCACACCGGAGCAGGAACTCGGTCGATTGCCGCTGGGCAGTCGTCCGGCCAAGCGCCGGGCCGGGGGGATCGAAAGCCTGCGGGCGATTCCATGGATCTTCGGCTGGACCCAGACGCGCCTGATGCTACCGGCCTGGCTGGGTTGGGAAGCGGCCCTGAGCAAGGCGCTGGAGCGTGGCGAAGGCGAACTGCTGGGGCAGATGCGCGAGCAGTGGCCGTTCTTCCGCACCCGCATCGACATGCTGGAAATGGTCCTGGCCAAGGCCGATGTAGACATTGCACGGTCCTACGATGAGCGTCTGGTGGAGCCGAATCTGTTGCCATTGGGTGCGCACTTACGCGACCTATTGTCGCAGGCGTGCACCATCGTTCTCGGCCTGACCGGGCAGTCGCAGCTGCTGGCACATAGCCCCGCGACCCTTGAATTCATCCGCTTGCGCAACACCTACCTCGACCCGCTTCATCTATTGCAGGCCGAGTTGCTGGCCCGTTCAAGAATGCAGGACGTGGCGCAAGGCAGCCCGGTAGAACAGGCCTTGCTGGTGTCTGTGGCGGGGATTGCCGCCGGTTTGCGTAACACCGGCTAAGGTTTTTGCCGTGGGGTCAGGCATCCGGCAGGTGAGCCGGATGCCGCTGTATGCCGGGTGCAAAAGTGCTGTCAGGCGACAGTTAGTGATGGGGTTGCGACTTGGGAAACTGCGCGCAATGGTCGCAAGAGGCAGCGGTTTCTCCGACTTTTGGCGTCTTGTGTGGGCGCAGCCTGCTGTGTATCTTGATCAGCCTTTGACCGTTTGGGCGGTCACGACCCTATTTTTGAGATTGGCCCCACGAGGCGAATCTGACGTTATCCATATAAAAAATTGAGGAGCACATCGATGCGCGTCATTCTGCTGGGAGCTCCCGGGGCCGGTAAAGGTACTCAGGCTAAGTTCATCACCGAAAAATTCGGCATTCCGCAAATCTCCACCGGCGACATGTTGCGTGCAGCGGTCAAGGCCGGCACCGAGCTGGGCATCAAGGCCAAGAGCATCATGGATGCCGGTGGCCTGGTGTCCGATGACCTGATCATCGCACTGGTCAAGGACCGCATCGCCCAGTCCGACTGCGCCAACGGTTTCCTGTTCGACGGCTTCCCGCGCACCATTCCCCAGGCTGAAGCCCTGGTGACTGCAGGCGTCGAACTGGATGCCGTGGTTGAAATCGCCGTTGAAGACGAAGAAATCGTCCAGCGTATCGCCGGTCGCCGTGTTCACGAGGCCAGCGGCCGTGTGTACCACATCGTCTACAACCCGCCGAAAGTGGCTGGCACAGACGACGTCACCGGTGAAGAGCTGGTACAGCGCAAGGACGACACCGAAGAAACCGTGCGTCATCGCCTGTCGGTCTACCACTCCCAGACCAAGCCGCTGGTGGAGTTCTACCAGACGCTGTCGGCTGCCAATGGCAAGCCGAAGTACAGCCACATCGAAGGCGTCGGTTCGGTTGAAGCGATCACCGCCAAGGTGCTTGCAGCCCTGAGCTGAAAAGTCTGACCCGCTGCATCATCCACGGCCCGCTTGCGGGCCGTAGTTGTTTATACTGACGCACTTTTTTCTGATCTCTCTTGTGGATACATCGATGAGCACCTTGCTGGCCCTGGACACCGCGACTGAAGCTTGCTCCGTTGCCTTGCTGCATGACGGCAAGGTCACGAGCCATTACGAGGTGATCCCGCGCCTGCACGCGCAGAAGCTGTTGCCGATGATCAAGCAATTGCTGGCTGATGCGGGCACCACGCTGCAAGCGGTCGACGCCATCGCGTTCGGCCGTGGCCCGGGCGCCTTCACCGGCGTGCGCATTGCCATCGGCGTGGTGCAAGGCCTGGCGTTTGCCCTGGATCGCCCGGTGTTGCCGGTGTCGAACCTGGCGGTGCTGGCGCAACGCGCGCTGCGCGAACACGGCACCACTCAGGTCGCCGCCGCCATCGATGCGCGCATGGATGAAGTGTATTGGGGTTGCTACCGCGAAACGGCCGGAGAGATGCGTCTGGTGGGTGCTGAAGCGGTCCTGGCGCCGGAGTCTGCTGCATTGCCGGCCGATGCCGACGGCGAGTGGTTCGGCGCAGGCACCGGTTGGGGCTATGGCGAGCGTATCGCCGTCAACCTGAGCGGGCAGGACGCGGGCATGTTGCCCCATGCGCAAGACTTGCTGACTTTGGCGCGGTTTGCCTGGGAGCGCGGCGAGGGGATCGTGGCCGATGAGGCGCAGCCGGTTTATCTGCGTGACAAGGTGGCGACACCGAAGGCGCGTTGATTCACGCAGTACCTGTGGGAGCGGGCTTGCTCGCGAAGACGGTGTGTCAGGCAACAGAAATGTTGAATGTTATACCGCCTTCGCGAGCAAGCCCGCTCCCACAGGGATAGTGTTCTGCTCTGATTCTGCCAATCGTCAGTTTCTAACTGCAGCTTTTAAACCTTTTGCCTTTTATGTGTTCTAGTTATCACTCGCGGTTTGCGAAGTGGGTTTTGCGCCACTAAACTGCCATCACTGATTCCGAGTATGCACGTATGCGTATCGACGGCGTTTCCTCACAGTCCTACCCCATCAAGCGCAAACCTCGCAAAGGCCGCGTGGTGGAAGACGACGCCATTGATATCGAAGGCGAGCTGGAATTCCCGACTGAAGAGCAACTGGCTGCCCGCGCCGCCAAAGCCTCTGCGCAAAAACTGAGCAATCTTCCCGCCCGTCAGCAAGACATGATTTACCACCGTGCCATGAGCAAAAGCGTGGCGACAGCCCTGGCCAGCTACCTGAGCACCGCCGGTTTCGTCGATTGGGAAGCGGATGTGCTGGGTCTCGACCTGTACATCTGATGCTGCTGCCGTATTACCTCGGATGCCCGTCCTGGAGCGAAAACGCCTGGCGCGATTACCTGTATCCGCCGCACGCCAAACCCGCCGATTTTCTTGATCTCTATTCCCGGGTTTTCAATGCCGTGGAAGGCAACACGACCTTTTACGCGAGCCCGGCCGCCGGCACCGTGCAGCGTTGGGCCGAGACCATGCCCGAGCACTTTCGCTTCACCGCCAAGTTTCCCGGCGAGATCAGCCACGGTGGAGATCTGCGCGAGCAACTGAGCGCCGCAGAAACCTTCCTGCAATTGCTCAGCCCTCTGGGTGAGCGGGTGTCGCCATTGTGGTTGCAGCTGTCGAAAAGCTTCACGCCCCAACGTTTGCCTGAGCTGGCCGGGTTTATCGATGCCCTGCAGCGACCGTTGGCCGTGGAAGTGCGGCATGACGAGTTTTTCGCCAAGGGTGACAGCGAGCGAATGCTCAACCGCCTGCTGCTGGATCGCGGTGTCGAACGCATCTGTCTCGATCCCCGTGCGCTGTTCAGTTGCACCTCGACCGAGCCCTCGGTGCTCCATGCGCAATCGAAGAAACCCCGTGTGCCGCCGCGTCCGGCGGCATTCACGGCATTCCCGCAGGTACGTTTTATCGGCCATCCGATGCTTGAGGCCAACGATGCGTTTCTGGAACCCTGGGTTGAAAAAATCGCGGTGTGGATCGAAGAAGGCCGCACGCCGTATATCTTCCTGCACACGGCCGACAACGTACTGGCCGCGAAACTGGCGCAGCGCTTTCACGCCCGGCTGATGCTGCGTTTGCCTGGCTTGCCGGCGCTGCCTGAGCTATACAGAGAGCCCGCCGCCGAGCAACTTGGCCTGCTCTGAGGCGGATTCTTTCCCCTCTTCAGGAGCCTGCCCAATGGATGCGCAAACCTTTCGAGCCCAGGCGTTCAAAGCCCTTCACGAACGCCCCGGGGCTTTTGTGATTCCCAATCCGTGGGATGCCGGTTCAGCGAAAATGCTCGCCAGCCTCGGCTTCGAGGCGCTGGCGACCACCAGCGCCGGTTATGCCTTTTCCCAGGGCCGTGCCGATGGCGGATTGACCCTCGACGATACCCTGATGAACGTTCAGGCGATTGTCACCGTCACCGACCTGCCGGTTGCCGTCGACCTGGAAAACGGTTTTGCCGACAACCCGGCCGACTGCGCCAAAAGTATCTTGCGCGCCGCAGAGGTCGGCGCCGTCGGTGGTTCGATCGAAGATGCCACTGGCCGCGAAGAAGGCCCGATCTATTGTTTCGAACACGCCGTGGCCCGCATCGAAGCCGCTGTGGCGGCCGCTCGCAGTCTGCCGTTCGACTTTACGTTGACTGCCCGGGCGGAAAATTTCCTGCACGGCAATCCCGATCTGGCCGACACCATCCGCCGCTTGCAGGCATTCGCCGAGGCCGGTGCCGATGTGCTCTACGCACCGGGCCTGCGCAGCGCCGAGGATGTGCTGGCGGTGGTGCGCGCCGTGGCACCAAAACCGGTGAATGTGTTGATGTCGGGCGGATTGAAGCTGACGGTCGCACAGTTGGGTGAGATGGGGGTCAAACGCATCAGTGTGGGCTCGGCGCTGGCATTGGCGGCCTATGGCGAATTCTTGCGCGCCGCCGAAGAAATCCAGACGTCAGGCACGTTCGGTTTCACGTCCCGGTCGATGCCGTACCAGAAGGCCAATCAGTTTTTCAAAGGCTGAGGAAGAGGGCGCGGCTGAGGATCAGGCGGCGATACGCAGGTTCTGCAGGATGATCGGGCGCGCCCAGCCATTGTCGAAATCGAGTTGTTTTTGCTGCTCCACCCGTTCTTCTGGCGAGAACGGCGGGAATGGCTTGTCGAGCAGATCGAGTTCGAACTCGGCGATGGGCAGGTGCAGGGGACGCGGTTGTGGGGCTGGGCTGGCTTCTGGCACCGGCTGACCGGCGTTCAATACGATCGGGCGAACCCAGCCGCTTTCGAAGTCCTGTTGTTTTTGCTGGGCGACGATTTCGTCCGCCGGGAATGGAGGGAACGGCTTGTCCGCCAGGTCCATTTCGAATTCGGCAATCGGCAGGAACAGCGGCTCGGGCGGGCGGATTTCGTTGTCCTTCACGTCACATTCACGCTGGGACACGATGTGGGCCAACAGGTCGCTGCCGACCGTGGGTTCAACAGGACTTTCGAGGTCGACCGGTGGAAAGTTCAGCGATTGCGGCAGCACTTCACCCGACTGTTCGGCCAGCGCTCGGGCAAAGAAATCCTGCCAGATGTGGCTGACGCCGCTCAGTGCCTGGGTGTTTCGCAGGTTGTAGTCGCCGTAGGGCGAGATAAAACCTGTGATTGTGGGTTGAATGTCTGACATTTCTCTCGGTCGACGCTCAGCTCTGGCAAAATGCTCGATAGTTTTGTTATCGGCAGTTTTTGCCGATCATTAATTTTTTGAGCGTGTTTTCCGATGATTGATCAACCTGCGGCCTGCCGCATCCATGTCCAGGCCCTCGATGCGGCTTTCGAGCCACAGGCCGAGCAATGGGCCGAGCGTCTGGGCTTGCCGCTGCAAGTGGCTGATGGCGAGTTTGCGTTGCAGGTGGGCGACCAGGGTTTGCAGCTGCAACAACTGGGGCCGGATGCGCCGGGCCCGGTGCGGGTGGACTTCGTCGAAGGCGGTGCGGCCCATCGCCGGCTGTACGGCGGTGGCAGCGGACAGATGATCGCCAAGGCCGTTGGCGTCGCCCAAGGCGTGCGCCCGAGGGTGCTGGATGCCACGGCGGGGCTGGGCAAGGACGCGTTCGTGCTGGCCAGCCTCGGTTGCGAGATGAGCCTGATCGAGCGTCAGCCGCTGATCGGCGCCTTGCTGGAAGACGGCCTGGCCCGTGGCGCGGAAGATTTCGACGTGGCGCCAATCGTGGCGCGGATGCGCTTGCTCAAGGGTAACTCGATCGAGGTGATGCGCAATTGGGAAGGCGAACCGCCCCAAGTGATCTATCTCGACCCGATGTTCCCGCACCGTGAGAAAACTGCGCTGGTGAAGAAGGAAATGCGCCTGTTCCGGCCGCTGGTGGGCGATGACCCGGATGCGCCGGCATTGCTCGAAGCCGCGTTGGCCCTGGCCAGCCACCGGGTGGTGGTCAAGCGTCCGCGCAAGGCACCGTGCATCGACGGGCCGAAGCCGAGCCATGCGCTCGATGGCAAGTCCAGTCGGTATGACATTTATCCGAAGAAGGCGCTCAAGCCTTAAGACCGAGGCGCCTGCTTCGCGAGCAAGCCCGCTCCCACAGGTTTTGTGCCGGGTTCAAAATTCGAGTACACCTCGGACCCTGTGGGAGCGGGCTTGCCCGCGAAGGCGTCGGTACAGTCAACGCAATACTGTCAGGCTCACTCAGGCCGATAAGCCCGCATAAACAACCCCACCACTTCCCGCACATGGCTCTCCGCCTCTTCACCAACCGGCGGCTCGCCGCAGCCATACAGCAAGCGGAAATTCCCGGCGCCCTTGATCAGGCAGAAGAAGTGCTCGGCCGCGTTGTGCGGCTTGTCGATGCGCAGCACGCCGCTTTCATCGATCTTGCTCAGCAAGCGTTCCATGCCATGCAGCATGCGCTCCGGTCCGGCCTCGAAGAAGATCTGCGAGAGCTTCGGGTCCTGGCTGCCCAGGGTCATCATCAAGCGGTGCAGGTTCACCGATTCATCACTGTTGATCAGCTGATGAAAGCCGCGCGCGATGTTCAGCAGCACGGTTTCCACGGCCACACCTTCCGGCAATTCGAAGAACAGCGGTGGCAACTGCTCCTCGCACTTGGCCACCACGGCGGCGGAGAACAGCGTCTCCTTGTCATTGAAGTGGCTATAGACCGTCAGCTTCGACACACCGGCCTCGGTTGCGACGGCATCCATGCTGGTATTGGCATAACCCTTACTCAGAAACAGCGCTTTGGCCGCATCGAGAATCGCCTGGCGCTTGACCAGGTCCTTGGGTCTGCCTGGGCCATTGGGTGCTGAAAGATTGTTTGGCATATTCGTTTTTATTACTGGACTGGTGAGTTTGCTATTAATAACATACTGCTCAGTATAATTATTCAAAGCACCATTAGCGAAAGGTCCTTCACCATGTTCCGCTATGCCTTGCCCCTGGCGTTGCCAGTCACCCTGGCTTTTTTATTGTCTGCGTGCGGTCACGAAGAGGCGCCGCAGGTCAGTGTGCGCCCGGCCATGGTGGTCCAGCCAGAGCCTTCGGCGCAGGCCATGGAAAGCTATCCCGGTGAAGTTCGCGCGCGGTATGAGCCGGACCTGGCATTCCGTATCGGCGGCAAAGTCAGCCGACGACTGGTCGAAGAGGGGCAGCGGGTCAAGGCCGATCAACCCTTGGCGGAGCTCGACCCTCAGGACGTGCGCCTGCAACTGGAGGCCACCCGGGCCCAGGTCGCCGCCGCCGAAGCCAATCTGAACCTGGTGCGTTCCGAGCGTGATCGCTACAAGACCCTGATGGAGCGCCAACTGGTCAGCCGCTCGCAATACGACAACGCGGAAAACCTCTACCGCTCCGGTGAGGCGCGCCTCAAGCAAATCAAAGCCGAATTCAACGTTTCCAATAACCAGGCCAGCTACGCCGTGTTGCGTGCGCCGCAGGACGGTGTCGTGGCCAAGCGCCTGGTGGAAGTCGGGCAAGTCGTGGCTGCCGGGCAAACAGTCTTCACACTGGCAACCGATGGCGAGCGTGAAGTCTTGATCAGCCTGCCGGAGCAAAACTTCGGCCGCTTCAAGGTCGGTGAGCCGGTGTCGGTGGAACTCTGGACCCAGCCCGACCAGCGTCTGGCCGGGCGCATCCGTGAGTTGTCGCCTGCAGCCGATCCCAAGTCGCGCACCTTCGCGGCGCGTATCGCCTTCAATGCCGGTACTGTGCCTGTCGAGCTGGGCCAGAGCGCCCGAGTGTTCGTGCAGGCCGTCGACGTGGTTCCACTCTCCGTTCCGCTGTCTGCGCTGACGGCGGAAAACGGCGTGACCTATGTCTGGGTCGTCAGCGCCAACAACACCTTGAAGAAAACCCCGGTGCGGGTCGGTGCCTTTGGCGAAAAAACCGTTCCGGTGCTTGAAGGGCTCAACGCCAGCGACTGGGTAGTGGCCGCCGGTGTCCATGTGCTTCTCGAAGGGCAGCAGGTGCGCCCGGTGGATCGCTCCAATCGCGTGGTCAATCTGGCGGACAAGGAGTAAGCCCCGATGCGCTTCAACGTTTCCGAATGGGCGCTGCGTAATCGCCAGATCGTCCTGTTCCTGATGCTGTTGCTGGCCATCGTCGGCGCACTTTCCTATACCAAGCTGGGCCAGAGCGAGGACCCTCCGTTCACCTTCAAGGCCATGGTGATTCGCACCAACTGGCCGGGGGCGACCGCTGAAGAAGTCTCGCGCCAGGTCACCGAGCGCATCGAAAAGAAGCTGATGGAAACCGGCGAGTACGAGCGCATCGTGTCGTTCTCTCGCCCCGGCGAATCCCAGGTGACCTTCATTGCGCGCGACTCCATGCACTCGGTGGAGATCCCGGAGCTCTGGTACCAGGTGCGCAAGAAGATCAGCGACATCCGTCATACCCTGCCGCCGGGGATTCAGGGACCGTTCTTCAACGATGAGTTCGGCACCACCTTCGGCAATATCTACGCCCTGACTGGCGACGGCTTTGACTACGCCGTGCTCAAGGATTACGCCGACCGCATCCAGATCCAGCTGCAACGGGTCAAGGATGTGGGCAAGGTCGAACTGCTGGGGTTGCAGGACGAGAAGATCTGGATCGAACTCTCCAACGTCAAGCTCGCCACCCTCGGCTTACCGCTGGCGGCCGTCCAGCAAGCCCTTGAAGAACAGAACGCGGTGTCCACGGCGGGTTTCTTCGAAACCAGCAGCGAGCGATTGCAGCTACGGGTGACGGGGAATTTTCAGACGGTAGACGAGATCAAGAACTTCCCGATCCGCGTCGGTGATCGCACCTTCCGCATCTCCGATGTGGCCGACGTGCGCCGTGGTTTCAACGATCCACCGGCGCCGCGCATGCGTTTCATGGCGCAGGACGCCATCGGCCTGGCGGTGGCAATGAAGGACGGCGGTGACATCCTGGTACTGGGCAAGGCGCTGGAAATCGAGTTCGCCCGCATCCAGAACAACCTCCCGGCCGGCATGGAGTTGCGCAAAGTCTCCGACCAGCCGGCGGCGGTGAAAACCGGTGTTGGCGAGTTCGTGCAAGTGCTGGTCGAGGCACTGGCCATTGTGTTGCTGGTGAGCTTCTTCTCCCTCGGCGTGCGCACCGGCATGGTCGTGGCCCTGGCGATTCCGCTGGTGCTGGCGATGACGTTCGCGTGCATGTATTACCTGGGCATCGGCCTGCACAAGATCTCCCTCGGCGCGCTGGTACTGGCCCTGGGGTTGCTGGTGGATGATGCGATCATCGCCGTGGAAATGATGGCGATCAAAATGGAGCAGGGTTTCGACCGGGTCAAAGCCGCGAGTTATGCCTGGACCAGTACCGCGTTCCCGATGCTCACCGGCACGTTGATCACCGCAGCCGGCTTCCTGCCGATTGCCACGGCGCAATCGGGCACTGGCGAATACACCCGTTCGATCTTCGAAGTGGTCACCATCGCGCTGTTGGCGTCCTGGGTGGCCGCGGTGGTGTTCGTGCCGTACCTCGGTGAAAAACTGCTGCCGGACCTGGCGAAAATTCACGCCGCCAAGCATGGTGCCGGCCAGCCAGATCCCTATGGCACGCCGTTCTATCAGCGCGTCCGGCGTCTGGTGGAATGGTGTGTGCGCTGGCGCAAAACCGTGATCGCAGCGACCGTGATGTTATTCATCGCCTCCATCGTGCTGTTCAAGTTTGTGCCGCAACAGTTCTTCCCTGCATCGGGTCGCCTGGAGTTGATGGTCGACCTGAAACTGGCCGAAGGCGCTTCGCTGAGCAACACCGCCGACGAGGTCAAGCGCCTCGAAGCACTGCTCAAGGACAAAGCGGGGATCGACAATTACGTGGCCTACGTCGGCACCGGTTCGCCGCGATTCTACCTGCCGCTGGATCAGCAACTGCCGGCGGCGAGCTTCGCCCAGTTTGTCGTCCTGGCGAAAACCATCGAAGAACGGGAAACCCTGCGTACCTGGTTGATCTCGACCCTCAACGAGCAATTCCCGGCTCTGCGTTCGCGGGTCACGCGCCTGGAAAACGGTCCGCCGGTTGGCTACCCGGTGCAGTTCCGCGTGACCGGGGAGCACATCGAGGAAGTACGGGCGCTGGCGCGCAAAGTCGCGGCCAAGGTTCGCCAGAACCCCCATGTGGTCAACGTCCACCTGGACTGGGAGGAACCGAGCAAAGTCGTCTACCTGAACATCGATCAGGACCGCGCGCGGGCGCTGGGCGTGAGTACGGCGAACCTGTCGAGGTTCTTGCAAAGCTCCCTGACCGGTTCCAGCGTCAGCCAGTACCGCGAAGACAATGAGTTGATCGAGATCCTGTTGCGCGGCACCGTGCATGAGCGCACCGAGTTGTCATTGCTGCCGAGCCTGGCAGTACCGACCGATAACGGTCGCAGTGTCGCGCTGTCGCAGATCGCGACCCTGGAATACGGCTTCGAGGAGGGCATCATCTGGCACCGCAACCGCCTGCCAAACGTGACCGTTCGCGCCGACATCTACGGCAAGGAACAACCGGCGACGCTGGTGCAGCAGATCATGCCGACCCTCGATCCGATTCGCGCCGAACTGCCGGATGGCTACTTGCTGGATGTCGGTGGCACGGTGGAAGACTCGGCGCGGGGACAGAACTCGGTGAAGGCCGGCGTGCCGTTGTTCATTGTGGTGGTGTTGACCTTGCTGATGCTGCAACTGCGAAGTTTCTCGCGCACGGCGATGGTATTTCTGACGGCGCCGCTGGGGTTGATCGGGGTGGCGCTGTTTCTGTTGGTGTTCCGCCAGCCGTTCGGTTTCGTGGCCATGCTGGGGACCATCGCCTTGTCGGGGATGATCATGCGTAACTCGGTGATTCTGGTGGATCAGATCGAGCAGGACATTGCTGCCGGTTTGAAGCCTTGGCAGGCGATTATCGAGGCGACGGTGCGGCGGTTCCGGCCGATTGTGTTGACGGCACTTGCTGCTGTTTTGGCGATGATTCCGTTGTCGCGCAGTGTGTTCTTTGGGCCGATGGCGGTGGCGATCATGGGGGGGTTGATCGTTGCTACGGCGTTGACGCTTTTGTTTTTGCCGGCGTTGTATGCGGCCTGGTTCCGCGTTCGCAAAGAGTCTGTTTGACCGGTTGACCGTGGCGGCCTTCGGGCCGACCAGGTTCTTGGTTGATTGAGTACATATCCGTTGCTGCGGTAACGGCGGCTTATGGTTTCGCCCTTACGGCGAGTCCCTTTTGGCAAACGCCCGGAGTGCCGGCCCAGCCAAAAGGAACCAAAAGGTCTCGCCCCTTACGTACGGCCCCTCGCTAAGGCTCGGCGTTCCTTCGCTCCGGTATTCATCCGGGGGCATTGCCCTCCGGTCGGCTTCGCTTCGACCTACATGCAATGAGTTCGACTGCGTCGAACGGCGCTGCGCGCCTATCCCCGGATAAACACCGGAACGAGGCCTCCCGAGGGGGCGGGTGGATCAAGATCAAGAGCTGCAGGCGAGCTAACGCTCGACCTGATGAGTGGTGAGAAGCGGGTGTTCGCAACTCTGCTGTTCTGTGGGAGCTGGCTTGCCAGCGATGGCGGCCTGTCAGCCGACCTGATTCTCTCGGATGCCCACTATCCCTGTGGGAGCGGGCTTGCCCGCGAAGGCGTCCTGACAGTCAACAACGTTTATCGCCCAAGCCAACCATTCAGACCATTCCCACAAGACTTTCAGGTTGCCTGTCGGAAGCACGATCACTAGCCTCTGACGGTCGCTGCCAATTCAGCGACCGGGACTGCAAGCCCGCCAATAGTTTGTTAGGCGCCAACTTTGGGAGCTTCGCAATGATCAATGACAGTCCAGACCCCTCCGCCTCTGAGTCCGAAAAACAAGCGTCACGCCGCCCCTGCCCAATTTTCACCATCCACCCAGGCGTCGATTCCGAAACCCTGCTGGTCCATGCCTATGAAACTCTCGCTTCAGCCAATGTAATGGCAACCGAACTGTCGTCCATCCTGACCGGCCCAACCTGCAATCTGACACTCGGCATTCAGCAGATGATTGTCTTGGCGCAGCTATCGGTGAATCGCGTGCTGGATCAATTGGATTCGCCTCGATAGCACAACGAAAAAGCCCGCTGAACCTTTGAAGGTCAGCGGGCTTCGGTTGTTGCCGTCAGCTAAAAGTTACAAAGTCCCAAACACCTTCTTCGCCAAACTGGTCGCCGCAGCCGCCGGGTTCTGGCGGATGGTTTCTTCCTGTTTGCCGATCATTTCGAACAAGCCGTTCAGCGCCTGCTCGGTGACGTAGTTTTCGACGTTGGCATTCTTCGCATCCACTACGCCCATGGTCGCCGCTTGCCCGGCGAACGAGTTGTACTGCTGGGCCAGGCCGACCTTGTCGGTGGCTTGCTTGACGATCGGCAGGAACTTGGCGCGGATCTGTTCGCGGCTGGTCTTGTTCAGGTATTGGGTGGCCGAGTCGTTGCCGCCGCTGAGGATGCCCTTGGCATCTTCCACGGTCATTTTCTTCACGGCATCGATGAGGATTGGCTGGGCCTGGGTCACGGCTGTTTCCGCCGCCTTGTTCATGCTGGCTTCCAGTTCATCGACCTGATCACCCATGCCGAACTGTTTCATCTTGCTCGCGACCTTGCCCAGTTTGCCCGGCAGTTCGATTTTCACGTCGGGGTTGTTGCTGAAGCCACCCGGGGTGCCGAGTTGTTTCACGGCCAGTTGCGCGCCTTGGGTCAGTGCGTCCTTGAGTCCGCCAGTGGCGTCTTTCTGCGACAGGTCGCTGAGGGACAGCGCCAGGGCGTTGGCGCAGATCATCAAACCTGCGCACAGGCCGGCAAAACGAAGGGTAGGGCGGAGCATGGCAGCTTCCTTGTTCAAAAAAAGAGAGAATTAGCGAACGGTGTCGACGCGGATTTTCAGCGGTTGCGGGTCCTTGCCATCAAGACGCACGGCATGGTTTTCGGTGGTGATGAACATCAGCTTGCCGTCGACTTCGATGCGCGCGCTGACCGAGTAACGATGACCCGGCTTGACCTGCGCCGGATCGTAACTCAGATGAAACGGCAGTGGCACCTGGCCTTTGACCTGACCTTTCTGTTCATCGAGGACAATGGCCGTTGCGTCGGCCAGGGACACGTCCTGCAAGCTTACGCTCAGGGTAGCGGTGGGCGGCAGGGCGCTGCGTTGCAGGTAAAAGACTTCGCCGTCGAGGCTGGCTTTCGGGGCAGGTTGCATGGATTGGCAGGCGCCGAGCAAAACCGTAAGCCCGAGGAGAGAGAGTTTTTTCATGAGGCAAATCCTTGTCATTGGCGCCCGAAGAAGACCGGCGCCAACGACAATTTAACGGATTTTACCGAGGATATCGCCCAACTTGCCTGAGGGGATATTCTCAAACGAGGCTGACCAGCACTTCCTGCCCTTCTACATGATCGGCACCCAGTTCCACCTGGTGTTGTTGAGTGGTGGCGAAGATCAGGCGGTCTTCGTGGGTGATGCTCGCGCTGATTGCATAGGTATGGCCGGGCAGGACATCAGCAAAGCTGTACGTCAGTTTGAATTTCAGCCCGGCTTTTTCTGCATTGGGAGTGATCTGAACGGTCAGCTCCTTCGCGACGACATCTTGCAGGCTGACATCCAGCAGTCGGACATGAAGAGTCGAGTCAGCCGACAGTGCAATCCTTTGCAGGTAATGGACTTTGCCACTGATGGTTTTTACGGTTTCGCTGCTCATATTGATTTCCTTATCGATTGATCGTCGGTAGTGACGAGCGCCCAGCATAGGGTCAAGGCAGCGTTTGCTATGTAGGGGAATGCCTGCGAACTGGGGCGAAAAGGAAGTGGCATGAGTCAGTAGCGTCCTTGCTTCAGCCATGAAACTTCCGCGCAGAGATGTGAGTGAGTCAGAGCGGCGTGACCAGCTCCGCCGCATCTTCACTGCGATGCAGCGCCACCTGACGGATCGACAAACGAATCTCCGCCGGCAATACGCGCTTGGCCGCGCCTTCGGCCAGTTCACCGAGCAGTTCGTGGTAGCTCAACTTGCCCGCTTCATCGCGCTTGAGCACGTCGAGGTCGAGCATGGTCTGGATGAAGTGGCGGAACAGGCTCTTGTCGAAGAATTCCGGGGCGTTCAGGCCGTGCAGGATCGACAGGCGCTGGGCCATGACCGTGCACAGGTCTTCCAGTTCTTCGGCGCTGATGCTGTTCTGGCCGCTGTTGAGCAGCAGTGACACGGTCATGTAGAAGCGCTGCAGGGTCTGGGCGATGCTTTTCGATAGCAGCGTCAACAGCACGAAATGCCGCGAGCTTGGCGCCGGGCGCAGGTACACGTTGTTCTCGAAACGCAGCAGGCCTTGCTCGACGAATGCCTCAAGCCATTGGTCGATCACCCCATCCAGTTCGTCCAGCGACCAGCGAATGAACAGTTCCGCTTGCAGGTAGGGATACAGCGCGCGGGTGTAGCGCAGGATCTGTTCGCGGCTCATGCGCGAGGCGCTCTGGAAGAAGCTCGCCAGCAGCGCCGGCAGCGCGAAGATGTGCAGCACGTTGTTGCGGTAGTAGGTCATCAGGACGGCGTTCTGTTCGTCCAGATACAGGATCTTGCCCAGGGCATCGCTCTGTTCGGACAGCAGGTCCATGTCCTTCACGTGCTCGATCAGCGCCCGGCCATCGCCTTCCGGCAGGGTGGTGTGCGGCGAGTACGGCACCTTGCGCAACAGCGCCAGGTACAGATCCAGCACCCGCGCCATGGCCCGATCATCCAGCGCCAGTCGGGTGGTCGACAGCAGCGCCAGTGCCACCAGATTGACCGGGTTGATCGCTGCCGCTTCGTTCAGATGCCGGGCGACCTTCTCGCCGAGGCGGTTGGTGGTTTCGTTGAGCCAGGCGGGTCTGAATTGCGGGCCGAGTTCCTGCTGACGCCAGTCCGGTTGTTCGCCGTCGAGGAATTCCGCCAGTTTGATCGGCTCGCCGAAGTTCACCGCCACCTGGCCGAAGCGCTGTTTGAGCGCGCCGATGACTTTGAAAATATCGAAAATCGACTCCTTCTTCTTGGCCGCACCGCGCAATTCGCCGAGGTAAGTCCGGCCTTCCAGTACGCGCTCGTAGCCGATGTACACCGGCACGAACACGATGGGCATGCGCGAGGAACGCAGGAAGCTGCGCAGGGTGATCGACAGCATCCCGGTCTTCGGTTGCAGCATGCGCCCGGTGCGCGAACGGCCACCTTCGACGAAGTACTCCACCGGAAAACCCTTGGTGAACAGGGTGTGCAGGTATTCGTTGAACACCGAGGTGTAGAGCGGGTTGCCCTTGAACGTTCGGCGCATGAAGAAGGCGCCGCCACGACGCAGCAGACCGCCGATCACCGGCATGTTCAGGTTGATCCCGGCGGCAATGTGCGGCGGGGTCAGGCCGTTGCGGAACAGCAGGTAGGACAGCAGTAGATAGTCGATGTGGCTGCGGTGGCACGGCACGTAGATCACTTCGTGACCCTGGGCGACCTTCTGCACGCCTTCGATGTGGTTGACCTTGATGCCGTCGTAGATCTTGTTCCAGAACCAGCTCAGCACCACTTCCATAAAACGGATGGCCGTGTAGGTGTAGTCCGAGGCGATTTCGTTGCCGTAGCGCAGCGCCTGGGCTTTGGCTTTCTCCGGCGAGATGTTCTCGCGCTCGGCTTCGTCGAGGATCGCTTGTTTGACCTGTGGCTGGTTGAGCAGGCCTTTGACCAGGTTACGGCGGTGGGAGATGTCCGGGCCGATCACCGCGGCCTTCAGGTTGCGGAAATGCACCCGCAGGATGCGCTGGGCCATGCGCACGGTGCGCTCGTGGCCCTTGTTGTGTTCGATCAGCTCGCGCAGGTGGATCGGCGCGGAGAACTGCACGCGGGTCTTGCGTCCCAGCACGATGACGCTCAGCAAGCGTCGCAGGCGCCCGGTAACCGCCCAGCTGTCGGCGAACAGGAGTTTCCACGGGCTGTTTTCGCTGTCCGGCGACTGGCCCCAGAACACGCTGACCGGAATGATCTGCGCGTCTTCGGCGGCGTTCTGGCTCAGGGCGCTGACCAGGCGGGTCAGTGTCGGCGGTGCGCCGCGCTTGTCCTGGCGGCCGAGCCAGTCCGGGTCGGGTGTCAGGTAGAAGAACGCGGCCGGTTCCAGCAGGTTGCCCACCGATACCGGCAGCACCGGGCGTGGCAGGCCGGCCTTGCTGCACTCGGTGTCGACCACGGCGAGGTCGGTCAGCGAAGGGTTTTGCAGGACGTAGAACACCGGACGACTGCGGTCGAGGTTGAGGGTGAACGACGACTGGTTGATCGTCTCGGAGCGAACCCAGAGGTACAACAGTCGGCGCAGGGTGCCAAACACAAGACGGCGGAACGGGGAACGGGTCATACGGCTTCTGCGTGAGTGAATGAAACCAAGCGTTTGCTTGGGCAGCCGATAGTGTGCCGTATTCGCTTAAAATCGGCAAAAAAGCGGCGAAGTAAACTCCTGTTGAGAGTTTTGACGTCTGTCATATACTCGGCGCTCTGTCGCCGTTGCCCTTATGGGACCGGTATGCGCAGGCTGACGTTCCCGAGGCTTTCCTGCGAAAAGCCCGATCAATAATAAAAAGGGAGTATGAACAAATGGCAACACGCGAAACCGGCAATGTGAAGTGGTTCAACGACGCCAAGGGCTACGGCTTCATTCAGCGCGAGGACGGGGTGGATGTGTTCGTGCACTACCGCGCGATTCGCGGTGAAGGCCACCGTTCGCTGACCGAAGGCCAGCAGGTTGAATACGCGGTGGTGGAAGGGCAGAAGGGGTTGCAGGCTGAGGATGTTGTAGGCCTGTAATCACGCAAAACCACTGTGGGAGCGGGCTTGCTCGCGAATGCGGTGTATCAGTCGACATCAATTTTGACTGATACACCGCATTCGCGAGCAAGCCCGCTCTCACATTTGATCGGTGTTGCTGACTCTTAAGCGGTCTTCCAGGTGATCTCTTCTTCACCATCAACGCTGATGCGAATCCAGCGATCGGCAGTCTCTTCACCTTCTTCCTCGACCCAGGTGCCCGGTGCGCAACGCACTTCCACGTTCAGCGCGGCAAACGCGGCGCGGGCGCAGGCGATGTCGTCGTCCCACGGGGTCTGGTCGCTTTCCAGGTACAGGCTGTTCCACTTGCCGACGGCTTTTGGCAGCCAGGTCACTGGCACATTGCCAGCCTTGCACTTGTAGGTCTGGCCCTTCTGGACCCAATCGGTGCACGGGCCCAATGCCGCGCCGAGCCAGGCGGAAATGGCCTTGTGGTCGACGTCGGCGTCTTTCAGGTAAATCTCGATATCGGGTTGGCGCATGGATGTCCTCACTGCGGGTCTGAAAAATCCATTCGCGGATTTAGCCGGTCTCGGGCACTCGCCCGAGACCAAAAGGTTATTGAAGAACGAAATAATCGTAGCGCATCGACACGGTGGTCTCGAACGGCTCGGTCTGTTCGATCACCGCCGCTCGACGCTCGGCACTGGCACGCCAGCCGTGGGGCGTCATCGCTAGCAGGTTGGCGCGGTCCTGCGGCTTGTCCAGCGTCAGCTTGAACGTCAGCGTCTCGCTGTGCGCCAGTGCCATGCCTTCGGGCACCAGGTCCAGATGCTTGTCGTCAATGTACTCGCGCACTTCGTCGTACAGCCGTTCACGCAACTCCATCAGGTGGCCGCTGGTCGGTCCGACTTTCATCAGGCCGCCGCCAACACTGAGCAGGCGCTTGGCTTCTTCCCAATCCAGCGGGCTGAAGACACTGGCCAGGAACTGGCAACTGCCGGAAGCCAACGGCACCCGCGCCATGCTGGCAATCAACCAGGTGAGCTGCGGATTGCGTTTGCAGGCGCGTTTGACCGCTTCGCGGGAGATGTCCAGGGCATAACCTTCGGCATCCGGCAGTGCCTCGGCGATTTGCGCGGTGTAATAACCCTCGCCACAGCCGATGTCCAGCCAGTGCCGGGGTGCATAACCAGCAGCCAGCTGCGCCAGACGCTTGGCCACCGGGGCGTAGTGCCCGGCGTTCAAAAAGTCTCGGCGGGCTTCGACCATCGCCTGGTTATCCCCAGGGTCGCGGCTGTTTTTGTGCTGCACCGGCAACAGGTTCAAGTAACCCTGGCGCGCGCGGTCGAAACGATGCCCGGCGGGGCAGGCCACGCCATTGTCCACCGCATTGAGCGGCTCACTGCAGATCGGGCACGCAAGCATCAGGCGAGCAACTTGATCAGGGTCTGGTAGTAGATTTCGGTCAGCACGTCGAGATCGGCTGCCAGCACCCGCTCGTTGACCTGGTGGATGGTCGCGTTGACCGGACCCAGTTCAACCACTTGGGTGCCCATGGTCGCGATGAAGCGACCATCGGAGGTACCACCGCTGGTGGACGCCTTGGTTTCACGACCAGTGATGTCCTTGATACTCGCCGACACTGCGTCGAGCAGCGCGCCCGGTTCGGTGAGGAACGGCAGGCCGGACAGCGCCCAGTCGATGTGCCAGTCCAGGCCATGCTTGTCGAGGATGTCCGCCACGCGTTTTTGCAGGCCTTCGACTGTCGACTCGGTGGAGAAACGGAAGTTGAACACCGCCACCAGGTCACCCGGGATGACGTTGGTCGCGCCGGTGCCGGAATTGACGTTGGAGATCTGGAAACTGGTCGGCGGGAAGAAATCGTTGCCGTGGTCCCAGTGCTCGGCAGCCAGTTCGGCCAGGGCCGGGGCAGCGAGGTGGATCGGGTTCTTCGCCAGGTGCGGGTAGGCCACGTGACCTTGCACGCCGCGCACGGTCAGCTTGGCGCCAAGGGAGCCGCGACGGCCGTTCTTGACCACGTCACCCACCAGGGTGGTGCTCGAAGGCTCGCCGACAATGCACCAGTCCAGACGCTCCTTGCGCGCGGCCAGGCGTTCAACCACCGCCTTGGTGCCGTGGTGCGCCGGGCCTTCTTCGTCGCTGGTGATCAGGAACGCGACTTTGCCCTTGTGATTCGGGTAGTCGGCGACAAAACGCTCGGAGGCGACGGTCATGGCGGCGAGGCTGCCTTTCATGTCGGCGGCGCCACGGCCGCAGAGCATGCCGTGTTCATCGATCAGTGCGTTGAACGGCTCGATCTGCCAGGCCGCCACCGGGCCGGTCGGGACCACGTCGGTGTGGCCGGCGAAGCACAGTACCGGACCGTCGTTCTGGCCGTGGGTGGCCCAGAAGTTATCCACATCTTCGATGCGCATCGGTTCCAGGGTGAAACCGGCATCGCCCAGGCGCTGCATCATCTGCTTCTGGCAATCGGCGTCGATCGGCGTCACGGACGGACGGCGGATCAGGTCGATGGCGAGTTGGAGGGTCGGCGAAAGGTCGGCGTGGGCCGTCATGGAAAACTCCGGAATCATTAGATTTGGGCTTTGGCTTTTCATGTGGGAGCGGGCTTGCTCGCGAATGCGGTGTATCAGTCAACATACTCCTCGACTGTTACAAAGCATTCGCGAGCAAGCCCGCTCCCACAGGGATAGGGCCAAGCCCCGCAAAATGGCGCTTATCTTAAAGCAAAACGGCGACCATTGGCCGCCGTTTAGTGCATCCGCGCAGATTTAGACGACAGGTGCCGTTTCAGGCTCAGCGGTCGGTTTCGGTAGCGACGACAGGAACGCCATGATCAGCGCCGCCACGTACGGCAGCGACTGCACCAGCAGCATGGTGACCCAGAAGCGCATGTCGTTGCTCGGCAGGCCCTGCACCAGGAAGATCCCCAGCGCCGCGCCCCACAACAGCAACATGATGAACATCTCTTCCCGGGCTTCGGAAATCGCCACCCAGAAGCCGTGGTTATCGGCGTTTTTCGGCGTTCGGAAGAACGGAATGCTGCTGGTGAAGAAGCCGTACAGCACCGCTTTGGCGATGGTGTGGGACAGCGCCAGACCGGCCAATGCCGCGCAGAAGGCATCCTTCAGGTTCACTCCGACCGCACGACGGTAGAGGAAGATGATCTTGGCGACCTTGAACACGAACAGCGCCAATGGCGGGATTGCGAAGATCAGCAGCGGCGGATCGACCCGGTGCGGCACGATGATCATCGCCGCCGACCACAACAGTGCGCCGACGGTGAAGAAGATGTTCATGCCGTCCGCCACCCACGGCAACCAGCCCGCGAGGAAGTGGTAGCGCTGGCCACGGGTCAGCTCGGTGTCCTTGCCGCGCAGCAGGCTGGCGGTGTGGCGCTTGATGATTTGAATCGCTCCGTAGGCCCAGCGGAAACGCTGTTTCTTGAAGTCGATGAAGGTATCGGGCATCAGGCCTTTGCCGTAGCTGGTGTGGTAATACGCCGCCGACAAGCCTTTTTCGAATACCCGCAGGCCCAGCTCGGCGTCTTCACAGATGCACCAGTCGGCCCAGCCCAGTTCTTCGAGCACCGAGCGGCGGGTCATGGTCATGGTGCCGTGCTGGATGATCGCGTCGCGGTCGTTGCGGGTCACCATGCCGATGTGGAAGAAGCCTTTGTATTCCGCGTAGCAGAGCTTCTTGAAGGTGCTTTCGTTCTGGTCGCGATAATCCTGCGGCGATTGCACCACGGCGATTTTCGGGTCGGCGAAGTGCGGCACCATGTGCTTGAGCCAGTTCGGGTGCACGCAGTAATCGGAGTCGATCACCGCGATCACTTCGGCATCCTTGGCGGTGTGCGGGATCAGGTAGTTCAGCGCGCCGCCCTTGAAGCCGGCCAGTGGTGCCACGTGGAAGAACTTGAAGCGCGGGCCGAGGGTTGCGCAGTAATCTCGCACCGGTTCCCAGACCGCCGGGTCCTTGGTGTTGTTGTCGATGATCAGGACTTCGAAGTCCGGATAGTCGAGGTTGGCCAAGGCGTTGAGGGTCTGTTTGACCATCTCCGGCGGCTCGTTGTAGCAGGGCACATGGATCGACACTTTCGGACGGTAGCTGGAGTCGCCTTCCACCGGCAGGAACTCGCGCCGGCGCTTGTGCACCCACACGGCTTCGGCCAGTTCATGGGCTTCGGTCAGCAGCACGATAAACACCCCGAGCGCACCGAGGGCGAGCAAGAAGCCCACCGTCAGGCTGAACCAGGTGCTGTATTGCTGGCTGTAGTCGTAACCGATCCACACCAGCACCGAACCACACAGGAACGCAATGAAGGTCAGGAAGGTACGGCCACGCTGGCGCAGGGCCGAGCCGTCGATCATCAGCAGGGTCAGCGACAACAGCGCCAATACCACCGAGCCAATGGCCAATACGCGCCATTGCGGAATCGCCACCACCGGGCCTTCGAAGTTGAATTTCTGCTGGCGCGCGGCGTTGAACACGCCCCAGTAGGCGCCGACGGAGCCTTCGTCGCTGGCTTTCCACGGCTGGTCAAACGCTTCGATCACGAAGTAGTTGAAGCCCTGGCGGTTGAGCTTGTTGACCAGGGTTCGCAGGTAGATCGCCTGGTCCGCCGGGGAGGCATCGGCGCCACCGCGCATGCGGCCGTTGCTCGGCCAGCCCACCTCGGACAGCAGCAGTGGTTTTTTCGGGAACATCTTTTTCAGGTCGCGGGCGCGGTCGAGGACGAACTGCCCGGCCTTGTCCATCGGGACGAACTCCCAGTAAGGCAGGATGTGCGCGGCGATCAGGTCGACGTGCTTGGCCAGTTCCGGATGTTCTTCCCACACGTGCCACTGTTCGGACGTGGTCACCGGCACTTTCACGGCAGCGCGCACGCGATCGAGCATGACGCTGAGTTCCTGGGCGGTGATTTCCTTGCGGTAAATCGCTTCGTTGCCGACCACCACGCGAACCACGCTGCGCGAGGAGTTGGCGATTTCAATGGCGCGGGTGATTTCCCGTTCGTTGCGTTCCTGGTCCGGGCTGATCCAGATCCCCAGGGTCACCCGCAAGCCGAACTCTTCCGCCAGCTTCGGGATGTTTTGCAGCGTGCCATCGACCGAGTAGATGCGGATGTTGTCCGTCAGCTTGCTCATGATCTCCAGGTCGCGACGCATTTGATCGTCGGTCGGGAACTGGTCCTTCTGCGGGAACTGGCCCTGCTGGAATGGCGAGTACGAGAAGCCGGAGATCTGTTCAGGCCAGTTGGGGGCGGTGACCGGGCGGTTGATCAGCGCCCAGAAGCCGGTAAACAAGGCAGCGATGGCGAGCACCACGACCAGGTTGAGTCCAAATTTACGCGATGACATAGTTATTTCGGGTTCCAAAGACTGTGGAACGAAGGAACGGTTGGCGGTCGCCAAGGGGCGCGCATCCTACACCGGGCATTCTCTGGTCGTACAGCAGACAGGGAATTGCCTGACATTGGGCAATCCAAGTCGGTTTAAGTTCTTTCTTTAGAGCGTGTAGGGCAAATCTTTGTTCGATGTAGTTTTCGTGGATGTTGCCCGTTCATAGCGCAATGATGCTCTTGGGCGCCGACGGCTCTATAATGCGCGCCGGTTTTTGGGGTAATGGTCATGAGTACAGAAGATCCGCGGTTTGCTGGCATCGCCCGTTTGTATGGCATCGAAGGCCTTGAGCGCCTGCGCGCGGCCCATGTGGCGATCGTCGGCGTCGGTGGTGTCGGCTCCTGGGCGGCGGAAGCCATGGCCCGTTGTGGCGTGGGCGAGATTTCGCTGTTCGATCTGGACGACGTCTGCGTCAGCAATGCCAACCGCCAGTTGCACGCGCTGGACAGCACTGTGGGCAAGCCCAAGGTCGAGGTGATGGCCGAGCGTCTGCGCGGGATCAACCCGGACTGCACGGTGCACGCTGTGCCTGACTTCGTCACCCGCGAGACCATGGCCGAGTACATCACACCGAACATCGACTGCGTGATCGACTGCATCGACAGCGTCAACGCCAAGGCCGCGCTGATCGCCTGGTGCAAACGGCGCAAGATCCAGATCATCACCACCGGCGGCGCAGGCGGGCAGATTGACCCGACATTGATCCAGGTCTGCGATCTCAATCGCACGTTCAACGATCCGTTGGCGTCGAAAGTGCGCTCCACGCTGCGCCGCGACTACGGCTTCTCACGCACCGTGACCCGCCATTACAGCGTGCCGTGCGTGTTTTCCACCGAACAACTGCGCTACCCGAAACCGGACGGCAGCATTTGCCTGCAGAAGAGTTTTGTCGGGGATGGCGTGAAGCTCGACTGTGCCGGCGGGTTTGGCGCAGTGATGATGGTGACGGCGACCTTCGGCATGGTCGCGGCGACCAAGGCTGTGGACAAGATTGTGGCGGGTGTGCGGCGGCCGGCGGAGCGGGTCAAACCGCAAGTTTAAAGTGCTGCTGATGGTCTCTTCGCGGGCAAGTCGGATCGCCGCACCGCCGCTCCCACATTTGGAATGCATACCCCTGTGGGAGCGGGCTTGCTCGCGATGGGCTGCGAAGCGGCCCCGTTACTGCGCCAACTCCCGCATCCGCTGAAGCACCGCATTCAAGCCATTACTACGGGATTCAGACAACTGCCGCCCCAACCCAAGCTGATTGAACCAGTCCGGCAGATCCACCTGCTGCAACTCAGCCGCGGACAAGCCGTTGACCCGCGCCAGCAGCAACGCCACTAGCCCGCGAATCAACCGCGCATCGCTGTTGGCGCTGAATTGCCAGTGGCCATCGCGCAATTCGCCCACCAGCCACACCTGGCTTTCACAGCCGTGCACCCGGTTGGCATCGCACATCTGTGCATCACTCAACGCCGGCAGACGCTCGCCCCATTGCATCAGCAGGCGTGCGCGTTGTTCCCAGCCGGCGGCTTTCTGAAAGGTGTCCAGTGCCGTCACGGCGTCGGCGGGCAGGTTCATCGCAATAGCTCCAGCGCCTGATCCAGGGCTTCAAAGAACCGCTCCAGGTCTTCGGAATCGTTGTACAGCGCCAACGACACCCGAATCGCTCCGGCCAGTTCGAAGCGTTTGAGTAGCGGCATCGCACAGTGATGGCCGGCACGCACTGCGATCCCTTGTTCGGTCAGCAAATGCGCGAGATCGGAGTTATGCACACCCTCGACGGTGAAACTGGCCAGCGCCACTTGCGGCTTGCCCAGCAGGCGAATGCCGTTGCGCGCCTCCAGGCCCTTGAGCAGACAGGCATGCAGCGCCGCTTCATGGGCGGACACGGCGTCCTGATCGAGCCCGGCGAGGTAGTCCAGGGTCGCTCCCAGGCCGATCACGCTGGCAATCGGCGGCGTCCCGGCCTCGAAGCCCAGCGGTGCCGGGCGAAAGCGTGCGTCGTGGTAATTGGCATCGAGCACCATTTCGCCGCCGAATTGCCAGGGACGCAGTTGTTTCAGCGCCGTATGGCGCCCGAACAACACGCCCAGGCCATCGGGGCCGTAAAGCTTGTGGCTGGAGAACACATAAAAATCGCAGCCCAGCGCTTGCACGTCGTGGCGGCCATGGACCACGCCCTGGGCACCATCGATCACGGTCAGGGCGTTGTGCGCCTTGGCCAATGCCAGTAATTCAGGCAGTGGCTGCCATGCGCCAATCACGTTGGACAACTGGCTGACGGCCAACAGACGCGTGCGTGGACTGATCAAACCGGCGGCGGCTTCAAGGTCGATCACGCCGTCGGCATCCAGCGGCAGGATCACCAGTTTCAGCTCGCGACGGTGCGCCAGTTGCTGCCAAGGCAGCAGGTTGGCGTGATGCTCCAGGGCGCTGATGACAATCTCGTCGCCCGGATTGAAAAGATGTTCAAGGCCATAGGCCAGGAGATTCAGCGCGGACGTCGCGCCGTGGGTAAAGATGATCTGCCCGCTATCGCCGGCATTGAGCCATTGCGCGACTTTGCGGCGGCTGTCTTCGAATGCCTGGGTGGCGTGGGCGCCGGGCAAGTGTTGCGCCCGATGCACGTTGGCCGCGCCGTTGGCGTAGTAATGCGCGAGGGCATCGAGCAGGGCCTGAGGTTTTTGCGTGGTGGCGGCGTTGTCCAGATAGGTCTGGTCTTGCCGTTGCAGGGCGGCGATGGCCGGAAAATCGGCGCGCCAGGGAGAGAGAATCATCATGGTGTTCGCCTGTACGCCTGACCCCTGTAGGAGCGAGCTTGCTCGCGATGATCGTGTGGACGACACGGGCTGTCTGATGCCGCGCGTTATCGTTGACGTCCATCGCGAGCAAGCTCGCTCCTACATAGGTGATGCGTGCTGCTTAGTTGTGAGCGTGCAGCGCTTCGTTCAGTTCGATGGCCGATTTGTGGGTTTTGCATTCCACGGCACCGGTCTGCGAATTGCGACGGAACAGCAGGTCGGTCTGGCCGGCCAGATCACGGGCCTTGACCACTTTGACCAGTTGATTGTTCTCGTCCAGCAGCGCGACTTTGGTGCCGGCGGTCAGGTACAGGCCCGACTCGACGGTGTTGCGGTCGCCCAACGGAATACCGATACCGGCATTGGCGCCGATCAGGCAGCCTTCGCCGACCTTGATCACGATGTTGCCGCCGCCCGACAGGGTGCCCATGGTCGAGCAGCCGCCGCCCAGGTCCGAACCCTTGCCGACGAATACGCCAGCGGATACGCGGCCTTCGATCATGCCCGGGCCTTCGGTGCCGGCGTTGAAGTTGATGAAACCTTCGTGCATCACGGTGGTGCCTTCGCCCACGTAAGCGCCCAGGCGCAGACGCGCAGCATCAGCGATGCGCACGCCGGCCGGAACCACGTAGTCAGTCATTTTCGGGAATTTGTCCACAGAGAACACTTCCAGCAGCTCGCCGCGCAGGCGGGCTTCGAGTTGCAGTTCGGCCAGTTCGCTCAGGTCGACCGCGCCCTGGCTGGTCCAGGCCACGTTTGGCAGCAGCGGGAAGATCCCGGCCAGGTTCAGGCCGTGGGGCTTGACCAGGCGATGGCTCAGCAGGTGCAGCTTGAGGTAGGCCTCAGGGGTGGACGACAGCTGGGTGTCTTCAGCCAGCAGGGTCGCGACCAGCGGCTTGTGGCTCTCGGCCAGGCGGGTCAGCAGGGCAGCCTGGGCAGCGTCGATGCCTTTGAGCGCTTCAGCCAGTTGCGAGGCCTGGGCGGTGCTGAATGCGATGGCCTGATTGCCTTCGGTGTAGCCCAGGATCGGTGCGATAGCAGCGACGACTTCAGCCGATGGCTTGAGGACCGGGGCGGCGTAGAACACTTCCAGCCATGCGCCTTGACGGTTTTGAGTGCCGACGCCGAAGGCCAGGCTGAACAGGGTAGCGGACATGTGTATACCTCTAACAAAATTGAACGGGCTGCTTACTTGAGCGCGGCCGCGTAGATATCTGGCTTGAAGCCAATCAGGGTTCGGTCACCGAGATCGAGCACCGGGCGCTTGATCATCGAGGGTTGTGCGAGCATCAGTTCGATGGCTTTCGTCTGGTCGAGATCGGCTTTGCGTTCGTCGTCGAGCTTGCGAAAGGTCGTGCCTGCACGGTTCAACACCACTTCCCAGCCGTGCTCGTTGCACCATTGGGTCAGGTGTTCACGGTCGATACCGACCGCTTTGTAATCATGAAAGTCATAGCTGACAGCGTGTTCATCGAGCCAGGTGCGCGCCTTTTTCATGGTGTCGCAGGCTTTGATGCCGAAAAGGTGCAACGTTTTGCTTGAAACGGTCAAGGAATTGCCCCCTTTGCAGGTGCCGTAAATATAAAGGTGACGGATTATGCCATGACCGGACGGTTTCGCGGCGGCTGTGGTGACTGACAGCGCAAATCCAATGTGGGAGCGGGCTTGCTCGCGAATGCGGTGTATCTGGTCAATCAATGTCGACTGACACTCCCTCTTCGCGAGCAAGCCCGCTCCCACAGGGATTGTGGTGTGCCGGCGTGCGACATTGGTACAACGGTCAGGCCAAGTCTAAGCGGCTAATATGGCACTTCAATGCTGTCGATTGTCCGGGAACCACGCTTTATGCAAACCGCCTACACCGTCCTGATCCTGTTGATGCTGGTCGGCGTTTCGCGCCTGATCGGACGGGTGGTTCCGCTGCCGTTGCCGTTGGTGCAGATTGCCGCCGGTGCCCTGCTTGCCTGGCCGACGCTCGGCCTGCATGTAGCCCTCGATCCCGAACTGTTCTTGTTTCTGTTCCTGCCGCCACTGTTGTTCTCCGACGGCTGGCGCATGCCCAAGCGCGAATTCTGGCACCTGCGTGGCCCGATCCTGACCCTGGCGGTGGGCCTGGTGCTGTTCACGGTGGTCGGCGCCGGGTATTTCATTCATTGGCTGCTGCCTGGTGTGCCGTTGCCGGTGGCGTTTGCCCTCGCGGCCGTGCTGTCACCAACGGACGCGGTGGCGGTGTCGGCCATTTCCCGCAATCGACTGCCGACCCCGTTGATGCACATCTTGCAGGGCGAGGCGCTGATGAACGATGCCTCGGGCCTGGTAACGTTCAAGTTTGCCCTGGTGGCAGCGGTTACCGGCGTGTTCTCGCTGGCCAATGCCAGCTTGACGTTTGTACTGGTCGCGGTGGGCGGGCTGACCGTCGGGGTGGCCTTGAGCTGGCTGGTCGGTCGTATGCGGGCGTGGATGATCGCGCGGGGCTGGGATGATCCGGCGACGCACGTGGTGTTCATGTTGCTGTTGCCGTTTGCGGCCTACGTGCTGGCCGAGCGCATGGAGGTGTCAGGCATCCTGTCAGCGGTGGCGGCGGGGATGATGCAGAGCTGGCTCGACCTGCTGCCGCGCCAGACCAACACGCGCTTGCTCAATCGAAGTGTCTGGTCATTGCTGGAGTTCGCCTTCAACGGTTTGATCTTCCTGCTGTTGGGGTTGCAGTTGCCGGACATCATCAAGGCGGTGGCCAGCCACGAAACTTCGCTATGGCCGACGTTGCTGTATCGCGGGCTGGACGTGGTGGCGATTTTCCTGGTGCTGCTGGTTTTGCGGTTCGTTTGGGTACAGAGCATCTGGCGGCTGTCAATTCTGCTGCGGCGCTGGCGCGGCAAAGCTGAGCTGACACGGGTGCCCAGCGCGCGTTCCTGCTGGTTGCTGACCGTCGGCGGCGTGCGTGGTGCGGTGACGCTGGCGGGTGTGATGTCGGTGCCGATGCTCATGGGGGCCAGTGCGTTTCCCGAGCGCGACCTGCTGATATTCATCGCCGCCGGGGTGATTCTGCTGTCGTTGATTGCGGCCTGCATTGCGCTGCCACTGTTGTTGCGCGGCATCGAGGCCAGCCCGGACGACAAGCGACGCAATGAAGTGCGCGAGGCTTGGCGCAAGACAGCAGAGGCGGCGATTCATGCCCTCGAAACGGAGGAGGTCAATCCCCAGGACGCCGCTGAATCTGCTTTGGCGGCGGAGCTCAAGGCGAGAATCATGTCCGAGTACCGGCATCAGTTGGAGGTGTTCAATGATTCGGCAGAGGCCCAGGCCCTGGCGTTTCAGATGGACTTGCTGGAGCGACGTCTACGCGTGAAGGCGCTGCGGGCGCAGCGCCTGGAGCTTTACAGCCTGAGTCGTCATCACCAGATTGGCGATGACGTGTTGCGTGAGGTGTTGGGGGAGCTGGATCTGAGTGAGGCCAAGCTTGGCCAGGTGAAGTAACGCCTGGCTCCTACCGGCGCTGGATGAACGCACGAATACGCTCGGCAGCCTCGACACATTCTGCCAACGGCGCAACCAGCGCCATGCGCACGCGCCCGGCCCCCGGGTTGACGCCATCGACGTCCCGCGACAGGTATGAGCCAGGCACTACCGTCACGTGCTCCTGCTCGAACAGGTCGCGGCAGAACGCTGCGTCGTCACCGGCGACATTCGGCCACAGGTAGAAACTGCCATCCGGCCGCTGTACGTCCAGCACCGGGCTGAGGATTTCAAGCACCGCATCAAACTTCTCGCGATACAGCGCCCGGTTGGCGCGTACGTGTACTTCGTCATTCCACGCAGCAACGCTGGCCAGTTGCGTCTGAACCGGCATCGCACAGCCGTGGTAGGTGCGGTAGAGCAGGAAGCCCTTGAGGACGTCGGCATCACCGGCTACAAAGCCCGAGCGCAGGCCTGGCAGGTTGGAGCGCTTGGACAGGCTATGGAACACCACGCAACGCTTGAAGTCCTTGCGACCCAGTTCCGCGCAGGCGCTGAGCAGGCCCGGTGGCGGCGTTTGTTCGTCGAAGTACAGTTCGCTGTAGCACTCGTCCGCGGCGATCACGAAATCGTGTTCATCGGCCAGGGCAATCAGCTTTTTCAGGGTCTCGACCGGGATCAGGGCACCGGTCGGGTTGCCCGGCGAGCACAGGAACAGAATCTGGCAGCGTTTCCAGATGTCCGCAGAAACCGCGTCGAAGTCCGGGTTGAAGCCGTTTTCGTCCAGGCACGGCAGGTAATGCGGCTTGGCGCCGGCGAGAAAGGCCGCGCCTTCGTAGATCTGGTAGAACGGGTTCGGACTGACCACCAGTGCGTCATCGCCACGGTTGACCACGGTCTGGGTGAAGGCGAACAGGGCCTCGCGGGTACCATTGACCGGCAGCACGTTGCGCGCGGGGTCGATCCAGCCCTTTGGGACATCGAAGCGGCGTTCGCACCATGCAGCAATGGCTTCACGCAGCTCCGGGATGCCGAGGGTGGTCGGGTACACGGCCATTTTTTCCAGATTGCTGGCCAGGGCCTCGGCGACAAAGCTCGGCGAACGGTGTTTCGGCTCGCCGATGGACAGTGCAATCGGACGCTTGTCCGGGTTGGGCGTGACGCTGCCGAGCAAGGCGCGGAGCTTTTCGAACGGGTAAGGCTGGAGCTGGGACAGAGCGTTGTTCATCGATAAATCTCGTTCGGTGTTGGAGCGGCGCTGGTCCCTGTAGGAGCGAGCTTGCTCGCGATGGTCGTCAACGATAACGCGTTCTTGCCAGAATAACGCGGCGTATTTGAGTTCATCGCGAGCAAGCTCGCTCCTACAAAAAGCGGGCCGTTGTTAAGTCAGATGCTGATGCGCGACAGTTTGATATCGGGTTCCTGGTTGACGCTCAACTGCTCGACGATTGCATCCTGTAATCGGCTGCACAGCAGCGGATCGGAAAGAGGGTGGTTGTTGGCGTCGGTGATGAAGAACACGTCTTCCACGCGCTCGCCGAGGGTGGCGATCTTGGCATTCTGCAGTGACAGGTCGAACTCCAGGAAGATCGTGCCGATCCGCGCCAGCAGGCCCGGGCGGTCGGGAGCGGTGAGTTCGAGCACCGTCACCTGGCGCTGGGCATCGTTGTGGATCGTCACCTGTGGTGCAAAGGCGAAATGCTTGAGCTGACGTGGCACCCGGCGCTGGATGATGGTCGGGTAGTCGTCAGGGTTGCGCAGGGCTTCGGTCAGGCCTTCGCGGATCTGTTTGACCCGCGCCGGGTTGTCGCCAATCGAGTCGCCGTCGGTGTCGAGCACGATATAGGTGTCGAGGGTGAACTGGCTGCTGGAGGTGATGACCCGGGCGTCGTGAATGTTCAGGTTGAGCTGGTCCATCGCGGCCACGGTCACGGCAAAGAAGTCGTGCTGGTCGGGGGCATAGATGAAGATCTGCGTGCCACCTTCGAACTCGCGCTGGGTGGTCTCCTTGATCAGCACCAGCGGCCCGCCGTCGGCCGGTTGCTGGAGGATCGCGTCACTGTGCCAGGCCACGTCGCCGGCCGTGTGGCGCAGAAAATAGTCATCACCCAGTTGCGCCCACAACTGCTCGACATCGTCCGGGTCGGTGCCGCCGCGCACCAGGATATCCAGGGCGGCGCTCTGGGTCTGGCGGATCTGCTCTTCGCGATCCACCGGGTTCTCCAGGCCGCGACGCAGGGCGCGCTTGGTCTCGGTGTAGAGCTGACGCAGCAGGCTGGCGCGCCAGGAGTTCCACAGGGTCGGGTTGGTGGCGTTGATGTCGGAGACGGTCAGCACATACAGGTAGTCGAGGCGGGTTTCGTCACCGACGATCTGGGCAAAGTCGTGGATCACCTGCGGGTCGGACAAGTCCTTGCGCTGGGCGGTGGTCGACATCACCAGGTGGTTCTGCACCAGCCACACGATCAGGCGGCTGTCCCACACTGGCAGCTGATGGCGCTGGCAAAACGCCTCGGCATCGACTGCTCCGATGTCCGAGTGGTCGCCATGTCGGCCTTTGCCGATGTCGTGGTAGAGGCCGGCCATGTAGATCAGTTCGGGTTTGGGCAGTTTGCCCATGAGCTTGCTGGCCAGCGGAAATTTTTCCGACACCTGGGTGTACTGCAACTTACGCAGGTGCTTGATCAGGTTCAGGGTATGGGCATCGACTGTATAGATGTGGAACAGGTCATGCTGCATCTGCCCGACGATAAAGCCGAATTCGGGCAGGTAGCGCCCCAGGATGCCGTAACGGTTCATCCGCCGCAGGTTGCGGTGGATGCCGATCTTGCACTTGAACAGCTCGATAAACAGGCTGGTGTTGCGAATATCGTTGCGGAAGTCGTCGTCGATCAGGTGGCGGTGTTCCCGCAGCAGACGAATGGTGTCGGCGCGAACGCCCTTGATTTCCGGCTGCTGGGCCATCAGCACGAAGATTTCGAGCATGGCGAACGGGGTACGGCGGAAAACGTTGTCGTTGCGTGCCTCGATGTAGCCGTCATGCAGCTGGAAACGCGAGTTGATTGGCTGCGGTGGTGATTCGTCTTCAGGTGCGAGGATGACTTCCTCGAAGTGCTGGATGATCAGGTCGCTGAGTTGGGCGATGCTCATGACCACCCGGTAATACTGCTGCATGAAGTTTTCGATGGCTTGCTTGGCGTCGTCGCCTTTGAAGCCTAGCAGTCCGGCAATGGTGCGCTGGTGATCGAACAGCAGGCGGTCTTCGGAACGACCGGCGAGCATGTGCAGGGCATAGCGAACCTTCCACAGGAACTCCTGGGAGGAGGCGAGCAGGGCGTTTTCACTTTCGACCAGGAATCCTTCCCCAGCCAGTGCCCGCAGGTTCAGGGTGCCGTACTCGCGACGGGCCACCCACAGAATCGTCTGGATATCCCGCAGGCCGCCGGGTGAGCCTTTGACGTTGGGTTCCAGGTTGTATTCGGTGTCGTTGTACTTGTGGTGGCGGGCCTTTTGTTCGGCACGCTTGGCCAGGAAGAAGTCCTTGCTCGGCCACATGTGCCCGGTGCCGGTGACGTCCAGCATGCGCTGGCGCAGATGCTCGGGGCCTGCGATGGTGCGGCTTTCCATCAGGTTGGTGACGACCGTCAGGTCGGCGCGGGCCTCGACGGCGCATTCGTCGACCGAGCGAACGCTCTGGCCGACCTCCAGGCCGATGTCCCACAACAGCGTCAGAAAACGCTCGATGGAATCGCGGAAAACCTCGTGGTCGGCGCTGTCCAGCAGGATCAGCAAGTCGATATCGGAATAAGGGTGCAATTCGCCACGGCCGTAGCCGCCGACCGCGACCAGCGCGATGTCGGCGTCCTCGCTCCAGCTGAACTGCTCCCAGGCCTTTTGCAGGATGTTATCGACGAACCAGGCGCGATCCTCGATCAGCCGGCGAATGTCCCGGCCATTGCGAAAGCGCGTATCGAGCACTTCGCGGGCCTGGCGGATCGCCTTCTTGAAGGCCGAGATCGGGCTTGCCTTCAGGGCCAGTTCAGCCTGGAACTGGCCGCGGTCGAAGAGTTCGGGATCCACCTGCGGCATCGATTGGCTTTCCTTTCTATAGGCGAGGTTCGGTGGCGGGATCAGGCCGAAACGCGAGGGATGGTGTCATCGCTGCGCAAGGTGAAGATCTCGTAACCGGTTTCGGTCACCAGCAGGGTGTGTTCCCACTGTGCCGAGAGCTTGCGGTCCTTGGTGATCGCGGTCCAGCCGTCGCCCAATACCTTGGTGTCGGCACGGCCCTGGTTGATCATCGGCTCGATGGTGAAGGTCATGCCGGCCTTGAGTTCCATACCGGTGCCCGCGCGGCCGTAGTGCAGGATCTGCGGCTCTTCGTGAAATACCTTGCCGATACCATGGCCGCAGAATTCGCGAACCACCGAGAAGCCGTTCTTTTCCGCGTGCTTCTGGATGATTTCGCCGATGTCGCCCAGGCGGCAGCCGGGTTTGACGATCTCGATCGCCTTATACATGCACTCCTGGGTTACCTGGGACAGACGCTCGGCCCAGACTGGCACGTTGCCGACGTGGAACATGCGGCTGGTGTCGCCGTGGTAACCGTCCTTGATGACGGTGACGTCGATGTTCAGGGTGTCGCCATCCTTGAGCGGCTTGTCGTTCGGGATGCCGTGGCAGACCACATGGTTGATCGACGTGCAGATCGACTTTGGATAGCCCTTGTAGTTGAGCGGGGCAGGGATGGCTTTCTGCTCATTGACGATGTAGTCGTGGCAGATCTGGTTCAGTTGATCGGTGGTAACGCCCGGCTTGACGTATTCGGCAATCATTTCCAGCACATCGGCGGCCAGTTTGCCGGCGATGCGCATCTTGGCGATATCCTCGGGGGTTTTGAGGGTGACGGTCATACAGGCTCTCTCTGCGCCAGGCGGCGCTTTCTAAACGAAAAGGGCATTGCGCGATCAAACTTCGCGGCCCTGAAAAATGCGATTCTACCAGACGATCAGCGCAAATCTGCGCCTGTGTGCATCGCTTCTCTCTATAGAATGGTGCATTCTTGGCGGATTCCAAGGGAAGGAGCAAAACGCTCGCCAGGATTTCAGAATCCGGGTTTCGTTTTGCCTCGTCTTGTGGTATAAAATGCGCCGCTTTCCGGGGATGTCCCGTAAAGCCTAAATCCACACACGTGTCGACACGATGACCTGGGTGCCTTCAGCTGATGCTGCTGGTTGGTCATTGGGATACGTGGAGGCCAAACCCGACTTATTAAGGAACTATCATGTCCCAAGTCAACATGCGCGATATGCTGAAGGCCGGTGTGCACTTCGGTCACCAGACCCGTTACTGGAACCCGAAAATGGGCAAGTACATTTTCGGCGCGCGTAACAAGATCCACATTATCAACCTTGAAAAAACCCTGCCAATGTTCAACGAAGCTCTGACTTTCGTAGAGCGTCTGGCCCAGGGCAAAAACAAGATTCTGTTCGTCGGCACCAAGCGCTCCGCTGGCAAGATCGTTGCTGAAGAAGCAGCACGCTGCGGTTCGCCGTACGTCGATCACCGCTGGTTGGGCGGCATGCTGACCAACTTCAAAACCATCCGTGCTTCCATCAAGCGTCTGCGTGACCTTGAAGTTCAAGCCGAAGACGGTACTTTCGCCAAGCTGACCAAGAAAGAAGCGCTGATGCGCACTCGTGACCTGGAAAAGCTGGATCGTTCCCTGGGTGGTATCAAGGACATGGGCGGTCTGCCAGACGCTCTGTTCGTTATCGACGTTGATCACGAGCGCATCGCGATCACCGAAGCCAACAAGCTGGGCATCCCGGTTATCGGCGTAGTCGATACCAACAGCAGCCCGGAAGGCGTTGACTACATCATCCCAGGCAACGATGACGCAATCCGCGCTATCCAGCTGTACATGGGTTCGATGGCTGACGCTGTTATCCGTGGTCGCAACAATGTTGCCGGCGGCACTGTAGAGTTCGCAGCTGAAGAAACTCAGGCTGCAGCTGAGTAATTGACGCCTTGGCGTTGACTCAGTAAGCAAAAAGGGGGCTTGGCCCCCTTTTTGCCACCTCGAAAACCATTTGTCGGCGCCCACTGCTCTATCTGTAACGTGCGGCAGCTAACAAGGGTGGTTCGGGAAGAATTGATCGCCCGTTCGATCGGGTGGAATGGTTGAAAACCTATCCAAGAGGATTTTGAAATGGCAGAGATTACTGCAGCGTTGGTCAAAGAACTGCGCGAGCGTACTGGCGAAGGCATGATGGACTGCAAAAAGGCCTTGACCAAGGCTGGCGGCGACATCGAGAAAGCCATTGATGACATGCGTGCTTCGGGCGCCATCAAGGCTGCCAAGAAAGCCGGCAACGTTGCTGCTGAAGGCGCTATCGCCATCAAGGCTGACGACAAGGCAGCCGTGCTGCTGGAAGTCAACTCGCAGACCGACTTCCTGGCCCTGCAAGACGACTTCAAGAACTTCGTTGCTGCCTGTGTAGAAAAAGCTTTCGACGAAAAACTGACCGACGCAGCTCCGCTGATCGCCGCTCAGGAATCGGCTCGTGAAGCACTGGTTGCCAAAGTAGGCGAGAACGTCAACATTCGTCGCCTGGTACGCGTAGAGGGCGACGTTGTCGGCACCTACCTGCACGGTAACAAGATCGGTGTTGCTGTTGTTCTCAAGGGCGGCGATGTTCAGCTGGCCAAAGAGATCGCCATGCACGTGGCGGCAAGCAACCCTGAGTTCCTGCTGCCATCGCAGGTTTCGCCGGAAGCCATCGAGCGCGAGAAGGGTGTTTTCCTGACCCTGAACGAAGACAAGATGAAAGGCAAGCCAGCTGAAATCGTCGAGAAGATGATTGCCGGTCGCATCACCAAGTTCCTGGCCGAAGCCAGCCTGGTCGAGCAAGCTTTCGTCATGAACCCGGAAGTCACCGTAGGTGCCCTGGCCAAGAAAGCCGGCGCTGAAATCGTTTCCTTCACTTACTTCAAAGTAGGCGAAGGCATCGAGAAGCCAGTGGACAACTTCGCAGAAGAAGTTGCTGCCCAGCTGGCTGCCGCCAAGCAATAAGACGGTTTTTTAACTGTCGCCCAGAAGAGGCTGCCCGCTCACGCGCGCAGCCTCTTTTCAGATGGGGGATCAATTTTTATTTGGTTTCCCTTTGGAACTGGCTTACAAAGCCATGTTCCGATGGCGCTGAAGCAGCGCCAAGCTAGATTGAACGCCAGCTGTAAACAGCTCGCAAAGAATTTTTAAAATACGCCGCAGGAGAGATTCGCAATGGCTCAGCAGGGCAGTGGTTATCAGGCTCGCTATAAACGCATTCTACTCAAGCTTAGCGGCGAGGCCCTGATGGGCTCGGAAGAGTTCGGGATCGATCCGAAAGTTCTGGATCGCATGGCATTGGAAGTTGGCCAGTTGGTCGGCATCGGTGTTCAGGTCGGTCTGGTTATCGGTGGTGGCAACCTGTTCCGCGGTGAAGCGCTGAGCAAGGCTGGCATGGACCGGGTCACCGGCGACCACATGGGCATGCTGGCCACTGTGATGAACGCCCTGGCCATGCGCGACGCCCTCGAGCGCGCCAACATCTCGGCCATCGTGATGTCCGCTATTTCCATGGTTGGCGTGACCGATCACTACGATCGTCGCAAAGCCATGCGCCACCTGAACTCCAAGGACGTGGTGATTTTCGCGGCCGGTACCGGCAACCCGTTCTTTACGACGGATTCGGCCGCCTGCCTGCGTGCAATCGAAATCGATGCCGATGTCGTGCTCAAGGCGACCAAGGTCGATGGCGTCTACACCGCTGACCCGTTCAAAGACCCGCATGCCGAGAAGTTCGATCATCTGACCTACGATGAAGTGCTGGATCGCAAGCTGGGTGTGATGGACCTGACGGCCATTTGCCTGTGCCGCGACCACAAGATGCCGCTGCGCGTATTTAACATGAACAAGCCCGGCGCCCTGCTGAACATCGTGCATGGCGGCGCTGAAGGAACCCTGATCGAGGAAGGCCAACAATGATCAACGAAATCAAGAAAGACGCTAAAGAACGCATGCAGAAGTCCGTGGAATCGCTGGCGCACAACTTCGGCCGCATTCGTACCGGTCAAGCGCACCCGAGCATCCTGGAAGGCGTGATGGTGCCGTACTACGGTTCCGACACCCCGATCAAGCAAGTGGCCAACATCACCGTCAAAGATGCCCGTACCCTGCAAGTCGTTGCCTTCGAGCGCAACATGCTGGGCGCCGTCGACAAGGCGATCGGCAGTGCAGGCTTGAACCTGAACCCGACCAACCTTGGTGAGCTGCTGCTGATCAGCATGCCGGCCCTGACCGAAGAAACCCGTCGCGGTTTCACCAAGCAGGCTCGTGATGTAGCTGAAGATGCCCGTGTTGCCGTGCGCAACATCCGTCGCGATGCAAACAGCTCGCTGAAGGATCTGGTCAAGGAAAAGGAAATCAGCGAAGACGAAGAGCGTCGCGCCACTGGCGAGATCGACGACCTGACCAAGAAGTTCGTAGCTGAAATCGACGCTAAGTTGGCGGAGAAAGAAAAAGACCTGATGGCCGTATAAGGGTCGCGTTTTCATGGAAAAGACCAAGCAGTCTGCACCGTCCGCGGTGCCGCGCCATGTCGCGATCATCATGGATGGTAACAATCGCTGGGCGAAAAAACGCTTTATGCCGGGTGTCGCCGGGCATAAAGCGGGCGTGGATGCGGTACGTGCCGTCATTGAAGTTTGTGCTGAGGCCAAGGTCGAAGTGCTGACCCTGTTCGCCTTTTCCAGCGAGAACTGGCAGCGTCCGGCCGATGAGGTCAGCGCTTTGATGGATCTGTTCTTCAAGGCGCTGCGTCGTGAGGCCAAGCGCCTCAACGACAACAACATCAGCCTGCGTATCATTGGCGATCGCTCGCGCTTTCATCCCGAGTTGCAGGCTGCCATGCGTGAAGCCGAGGCCATGACGGCCGGCGCCAATCGTTTTGTCCTGCAGATCGCCGCCAATTACGGTGGCCAGTGGGATATCGCGCAAGCTGCGCAGCGACTGGCGCGAGAGGTCCAGGCCGGACACCTGCGTCCGGAAGACATCACGCCTGATCTGCTGCAGACCTGCCTGGCCACGGGCGACCTGCCGCTGCCGGACCTGTGTATCCGCACCGGTGGCGAGCATCGCATCAGCAACTTCCTGCTCTGGCAGCTGGCCTATGCCGAGCTGTATTTCTCCGACCTGTTCTGGCCGGACTTCAAACACGATGCCATGCGCAATGCGCTGGCCGATTTCGCTTCCCGCCAGCGCCGCTTCGGTAAAACGAGCGAGCAGGTCGAGGCTGGAGCCCGGGTTTAATGCTTAAACAACGAATCATCACCGCACTGATCCTGCTGCCGATTGCCCTGTGCGGGTTTTTCCTGCTTGAAGGTTCCGGTTTTGCACTGTTCATCGGGCTGGTCGTGACCCTGGGTGCCTGGGAATGGGCGCGTCTGGCGGGTTTCGCCGGTCAGGCGTTCCGCGTGGGCTATGCCGCCGTGGTCGCTCTGGCGCTGTTCCTCATGTACATCCTGCCCGGCCTCGCGCCTTGGGTGTTGGGCGCGTCAGTGCTGTGGTGGGCTGTGGCGACGTATCTGGTGCTGACCTATCCGCGTTCGAGCGAGCACTGGTCCGCTGCGGCGACCAAATTGGTGATCGGCCTGTTGATTCTCCTGCCGGCCTGGCAAGGCCTGGTGCAGATCAAGCAATACCCGCTGGGTAACTGGCTGATCATGGCGGTGATGGTGCTGGTCTGGGGTGCCGATATTGGCGCCTACTTCTCCGGTCGTGCTTTCGGCAAGCGCAAGCTCGCACCGCAGGTCAGTCCGGGAAAAAGTTGGGAAGGCGTGTACGGTGGCCTGGCGCTGAGCCTGGTGATTACCACGATCGTTGCTCTGGTACGCGACTGGACGGTGGCCGAGCTGTTCAAAGGGTTGATCGGTGCCGCGCTGATCGTGTTCATTTCGGTGGTGGGTGATCTCACTGAAAGCATGTTCAAGCGTCAATCCGGGATCAAGGACAGCAGCAATCTGCTTCCGGGTCACGGTGGCGTGCTGGATCGTATCGACAGCCTGACGGCAGCGATTCCGGTGTTTGCGGTACTGCTGTGGATGGCGGCCCCATGAGCCGCCCGCAACTGATTACCGTTCTGGGCGCGACCGGCTCGATTGGCCTGAGTACACTCGACGTCATCGCTCGTCACCCCGATCGTTATCAGGTCTTTGCTTTGACTGGCTTCACTCGCTTGAGTGAATTGCTGGCGCTCTGCGTGCGCCATGTGCCGCGATTTGCCGTGGTGCCTGAAGTCGCAGCTGCCCGCGCCTTGCAGGATGATCTGCGTGCGGCAGGCCTTTCGACCCGTGTTCTGGCGGGTGAAGAGGGTTTGTGTCAGGTCGCTTCCGATCCGGAAGTCGATACGGTTATGGCGGCGATCGTCGGTGCCGCGGGATTGCGTCCGACACTGGCGGCGGTCGAGGCCGGCAAGAAGATCCTCCTGGCCAATAAAGAAGCGCTGGTGATGTCTGGCGCGCTGTTCATGCAGGCTGTGCGCAAGAGCGGCTCGGTGTTGCTGCCGATCGATAGCGAGCACAACGCCATTTTCCAGTGCATGCCGCTGGATTATGCGCGCGGCCTTGAGGCGGTCGGTGTACGCCGGATTTTGCTGACGGCTTCCGGCGGTCCGTTCCGGCAGACGCCCATGGCTGACCTGGCACATGTTTCTCCCGATCAGGCCTGTGCTCACCCGAACTGGTCCATGGGGCGAAAAATCTCCGTTGACTCGGCCAGCATGATGAACAAGGGGCTTGAGTTGATCGAAGCCTGCTGGCTGTTCGATGCCAGGCCTTCGCAGGTCGAAGTGGTGATTCACCCGCAAAGCGTGATTCATTCGCTGGTCGACTATGTCGATGGTTCTGTCCTGGCGCAGTTGGGTAATCCGGACATGCGCACGCCCATCGCCAATGCCTTGGCGTGGCCTGAGCGGATCGATTCGGGTGTGGCGCCGCTGGATCTGTTTGCCATTGCGCGACTGGACTTCCAGGCGCCCGATGAGGAGCGTTTCCCTTGTCTGCGTCTGGCCCGTCAGGCGGCCGAAGCAGGTAACAGTGCGCCGGCCATGCTCAATGCGGCGAACGAAGTGGCGGTGGCGGCATTTCTCGACGAGCGGGTTCGTTACCTGGAAATCGCGAGTATCATCGAGGAAGTACTGAGTCTGGAGCCCGTAGTGGCTGTGGATGATCTCGATGCAGTGTTCACGGCGGACGCGAAGGCGCGATTGCTGGCCGGACAATGGTTGAGCCGTCACGGGCGGTAGATGTTGCGGATGGTTGGCCCAGGCAGCAGCGGATAGGATTGCGGAGAAAGTAGATGAGCGCGCTCTATATGATTGTCGGCACCCTGGTTGCACTGGGTGTGCTGGTTACCTTCCACGAGTTCGGCCATTTTTGGGTCGCGCGTCGCTGTGGGGTCAAGGTGCTGCGCTTCTCCGTAGGCTTCGGCATGCCTTTGCTGCGCTGGCACGACAAGCAGGGAACCGAATTCGTCGTTGCCGCCATTCCGTTGGGCGGTTACGTCAAAATGCTCGACGAGCGCGAAGGTGAAGTGCCGCTCGATCAGCTTGGTCAAACCTTCAATCGTAAGTCCGTTCGTCAGCGAATTGCCATCGTAGCGGCGGGACCGATTGCCAACTTCCTTCTGGCATTGGCGTTCTTCTGGGTGTTGGCAATGCTCGGCAGCGAGCAGGTGCGTCCGGTCATCGGCGCTGTCGAGTCCGGCAGTATTGCGGCCAAGGCAGGTTTGAGCCCCGGCCAGGAAATCGTGGCCATTGATGGTGAGGCGACTTCCGGTTGGGCGGCGGTGAACCTGCAACTGGTGCGTCGCCTGGGTGAAAGCGGGTCGTTGCAGATACTGGTGCGCGAGCAAGGCTCCACGACCGATTCTCCTCGTGAACTTGTGCTGGACAAGTGGCTCAAAGGGGCCGATGAGCCCGATCCTATCCAATCGTTGGGGATTCGTCCGTGGCGTCCGGCATTGCCGCCGGTCCTGGCCGAACTCGATCCAAAGGGGCCGGCCAAGGCTGCCGGCCTGAAGACCGGTGACCGGTTGCTGACACTCGATGGTCGTGCGCTGGATGACTGGCAGCAGGTTGTCGATACCGTCCGTATGCATCCTGATACCAGAATCATGCTGCGGGTTGAGCGCGACGGTGCTCAAATCGACGTCCCGGTAACGCTTGCCGCTCGCGGCGAGAGCAAGTCACCCAGCGGTTATTTGGGGGCAGGGGTGAAGGCGATCGACTGGCCGCCGGAGATGATCCGCGAGGTCAGTTACGGGCCATTGGCAGCAATTGGCGAGGGGGCTCGACGCACCTGGACCATGAGCGTGCTGACCCTCGATTCACTGAAGAAAATGTTGTTCGGCGAGCTCTCGGTAAAAAACTTGAGTGGACCGATAACCATTGCTAAAGTGGCGGGCGCTTCGGCCCAGTCGGGTGTCGCTGATTTCCTGAATTTCCTTGCTTATCTGAGTATTAGCTTGGGGGTTCTGAATTTGTTGCCCATTCCGGTACTGGATGGGGGGCATTTGTTGTTTTATCTGATCGAGTGGGTGCGTGGTCGTCCCTTGTCAGATCGGGTGCAAGGTTGGGGGATACAGATCGGCATCAGTTTGGTGATCGGGGTGATGTTGCTTGCTCTGGTCAATGATCTGGGTCGACTGTAACGCTTCGCTGAATTGCGAATCTGCCGCATTTTGCGGCAGTTTGTTTATTGCCAGTTGGAATAAGAAAGGACTTCATGAAACGTCTGCTGCTAACTGCGGTTCTCACCGTATTGATGATCGCCGAAGTTCACGCCGAGTCCTTCACTATCTCTGATATTCGCGTCAATGGCCTCCAGCGGGTCTCCGCGGGTAGCGTCTTTGGTGCTTTGCCGTTGAACGTCGGTGAACAGGCGGACGATCGTCGCCTGGTGGAATCCACTCGTGCGTTGTTCAAAACCGGTTTCTTTCAAGATATCCAGCTGGGCCGCGATGGCAACGTCCTGGTCATCACGGTAGTCGAGCGCCCGTCGGTCGCCAGTATCGAGATCGAAGGTAACAAGGCGATCTCTACCGAAGACCTGATGAAAGGCCTCAAACAATCCGGTCTGGCCGAAGGCGAGATCTTCCAGCGTGCCACCCTTGAAGGTGTGCGTAACGAACTGCAACGCCAGTACGTCGCCCAGGGTCGCTACTCGGCTACCGTCGACACCGAAGTGGTGCCACAGCCGCGTAACCGCGTCGGCCTGAAGGTCAACATCAACGAAGGCACCGTTGCGGCTATCCAGCACATCAACGTGGTGGGCAACACGGTCTTCCCTGATGAAGACCTGATCGACCTGTTCGAACTCAAGACCACCAACTGGTTGTCGTTCTTCAAGAACGACGACAAGTACGCCCGTGAAAAACTGTCCGGTGACCTGGAGCGCCTGCGTTCCTATTACCTGGACCGTGGCTATATCAACATGGATATCGCTTCGACCCAGGTCTCCATTACGCCGGACAAGAAGCACGTCTACATCACCGTCAACGTCAACGAAGGCGAGAAGTACACCGTTCGTGACGTCAAGCTCAGCGGTGACCTGAAAGTCCCTGAAGACCAGGTCAAGTCCCTGCTGCTGGTGCAAAAAGGCCAGGTGTTCTCGCGCAAGCTGATGACCACCACCTCCGAACTGATCACCCGTCGCCTGGGGAACGAGGGTTACACCTTCGCCAACGTCAACGGCGTGCCTCAACCGCACGATGAAGATCACACCGTGGACATCCTGTTCGCGGTCGATCCAGGCAAGCGTGCTTACGTGAACCGCATCAACTTCCGTGGCAACACCAAGTCCGAAGACGAAGTGCTGCGTCGTGAAATGCGTCAGATGGAAGGCGGCTGGGCTTCGACCTACCTGATCGACCAATCCAAGACCCGTCTCGAACGTCTGGGCTTCTTCAAGGAAGTCAACGTCGAGACCCCGGCCGTGCCAGGTGTCGATGACCAGGTGGACGTCAACTACAGCGTTGAAGAACAAGCCTCCGGTTCGATTACCGCCAGTGTCGGTTTCGCCCAGAGTGCCGGTCTGATCCTCGGTGGTTCGATCACCCAGAACAACTTCCTGGGTACCGGTAACAAGGTCAGCGTCGGTTTGACCAAAAGCGAATACCAGACCCGGTATAACTTCGGCTTTGTCGACCCCTACTGGACCGCCGACGGCGTGAGCCTGGGTTACAACGCGTTCTACCGCACGACTGACTACGATGAGCTCGATACCGACGTCGCCAGCTACGCCGTGGACAGCCTGGGTGCCGGTGTGAGTGTCGGTTATCCAATCAGCGAGACTTCGCGTCTGACCTTCGGCCTGAATGCGCAACAGGACACGATCAAGACTGGCGTTTACACCGTCGACGAAATCTTCGACTTCGTTAACCGGGAAGGCGACAAGTATCTGAACTTCAAGGCTTCGGCCGGTTGGTCCGAGTCCACCCTGAACAAAGGCGTTTTGGCGACTCGTGGTCACTCCCAAAGCTTGACGGCGGAAGTCACCGTGCCGGGTAGTGACTTGTCGTTCTTCAAACTCGATTACCGTGGTCAGTTGTTCCAGCCGCTGAGTGAAAACTACACCATGCGCCTGCACACCGAATTGGGTTATGGCGACGGCTACGGTTCGACCGAAGGCTTGCCATTCTATGAAAACTACTATGCTGGTGGTTTCAACTCGGTTCGTGGCTTCAAGGACAGTACACTGGGACCGCGTAGTACTCCGAGCCGCGGCGCACTCGAAACGGGCAACCCGGGTACTCTTGCTGACCCGGACCAGGATCCACTGCCGTTCGGTGGTAACGTCCTGATCCAGGGTGGTGCAGAAATTCTGTTCCCGCTGCCGTTCGTCAAGGATCAACGATCCCTGCGTACCTCGGTATTCTGGGATGTGGGTAACGTATTCGACTCCAAGTGCGAGCAGACGACCAATACCAACCCTGCGTCGAAGTCCAATACGCAGTGTAACGATATCAGTCTGAGCAACATGGCCAGTTCCGTCGGTGTGGGAGTGACCTGGGTCACCGCACTGGGGCCTCTGAGTTTCGCCCTGGCCATGCCAGTCAAGAAACCGGATGACGCTGAAACCCAAGTGTTCCAATTCTCTCTCGGCCAGACGTTCTAAGCGTCTGACCCAAGATAACGACAATGAATTTTGTAGGAGTGCATCGTGCGTAAGTTGACTCAATTGGTTCTCCTGGCCAGCGTACTGGTCGCTGGTCCGGCATTCGCCGACATGAAAATTGCTGTTCTGAACTATCAGATGGCTCTGCTGGAGTCCGACGCGGCCAAGAAATACGCCGTGGATGCCGAGAAGAAGTTCGGTCCTCAGCTGACCAAGCTCAAGACGCTGGAAAGCAGCGCCAAGGGCATTCAGGATCGTCTGATGGCCGGTGGCGACAAAATGCAACAGGGCGAGCGCGAGCGTCTGGAGCTTGAATTCAAGCAAAAGGCCCGTGACTTCCAGTTCCAGTCCAAGGAACTGAACGAAGCCAAAGCCGTTGCCGACCGTGAAATGCTGAAGCAGCTCAAGCCCAAACTGGACAGCGCTGTGGAAGAAGTCATCAAGAAAGGTGCTTTTGACCTGGTCTTCGAGCGTGGCGCAGTGATTGATGTCAAGCCTCAGTACGACATCACGCGCCAGGTTATCGAGCGCATGAATCAGCTGAAGTAACCCATGACCGTGACCATTAAGCTCGGCCAATTGGCCGAGTTCCTCGGCGCCACGCTACGTGGCGACCCCGAGAAAGCAATTACTGGGCTAGCCACCTTGCAGGAGGCTGGCCCAGCTCAGTTGAGCTTTCTCGCAAACCCCCAGTATCGTAAATACCTGGCAGGCAGTCAGGCTGCAGCACTGTTGCTCAAAGCTGCTGATGCCGAAGGCTTTTCCGGTAATGCGCTGGTGGTGCCAGACCCGTACGCAGCCTACGCCCGTATTTCTCACTTGTTCGATCCCAAGCCCAAAGCGGCTGCCGGTGTTCATCCGACGGCGGTGATCGCGGCGGATGCGGTGGTTGACCCGACGGCGAGTATTGGTGCCTTTGCAGTCATCGAAAGCGGGGTGCATATTGCTGCCGGTACCGCCGTTGGCGCGCACTGTTTCATCGGTGCCCGTTGTGTGATCGGCGAAGGTGGCTGGCTCGCTCCACGCGTGACCTTGTATCACGACGTGCGCGTCGGCAAGCGTGTGGTGATTCAGTCCGGTGCCGTACTCGGTGGTGAAGGTTTTGGTTTTGCCAACGAGAAAGGCATCTGGCAGAAAATCGCCCAGATTGGTGGGGTTTTGATTGGCGACGATGTGGAAATCGGCGTGAATACCGCCATTGACCGTGGCGCGCTGGCCGACACCATCATTGGTAACGGCGTGAAGCTCGACAACCAGATTCAGATCGCCCACAACGTCCAGGTCGGTGATCACACCGCCATGGCCGCGTGCGTGGGGATTTCCGGCAGCACCAAAATCGGCAAGCACTGCATGCTTGCCGGTGGCGTAGGTCTGGTGGGGCATATCGATATTTGCGACAACGTGTTCATCACCGGGATGACCATGGTGACTCACTCGATCACCGAGCCGGGCGCCTATTCATCCGGTACGGCGATGCAGCCAGCGGCCGAATGGCGCAAAAGCGCGGCACGTCTGCGTCAGCTCGATGACATCGCGCGACGTTTGCGACAGCTGGAAAAGCAAGCAGGGGAAGTGACCCCTGGCGGTAAAGCTTCATCAGATGGCTGATACCATTTCCATATCAAGTGTGCACAGCCGCTAGACTGCGTCCTTGATTTGCTAGAGGAGCGCGCGCCAGTTGCGCGCCCCCAATCTTTACATAGGCTTCCCCCCGAAATGATGGACATCAACGAGATTCGCGAATACCTGCCTCACCGTTACCCGTTCCTGCTGGTGGACCGGGTAGTGGAGCTGGATGTTGAAGGCAAGCGCATTCGCGCCTACAAGAATGTCAGCATCAACGAACCGTTCTTCAATGGTCACTTCCCTGCGCATCCAATCATGCCGGGCGTATTGATCATCGAGGCAATGGCTCAGGCTGCCGGGATCCTTGGTTTCAAAATGCTCGACGTGAAGCCTGCCGATGGCACGCTCTACTACTTCGTCGGTTCCGACAAACTGCGTTTCCGCCAGCCTGTGCTGCCGGGCGATCAGTTGATCCTCGAAGCCAAGTTCATCAGCTGCAAGCGTCAGATCTGGAAGTTCGAATGCCAGGCTTCGGTCGATGGCAAGCCTGTTTGCTCGGCTGAAATCATCTGTGCGGAACGCAAGCTATGAGTTTGATTGACCCTCGTGCAATCATCGATCCGACGGCCATCCTGGCTGACGGAGTCGAGGTCGGCCCGTGGTCGATCGTCGGCGCAGGTGTTGAAATCGGCGAGGGGACAGTCATCGGGCCACACGTGATTCTCAAGGGCCCGACCCGAATCGGTAAGCACAATCGCATCTACCAGTTTTCCTCGGTGGGCGAAGACACCCCTGACCTGAAGTACAAGGGCGAGGAAACCCGCCTGGTGATCGGTGATCACAACGTCATCCGTGAAGGCGTGACGATTCACCGTGGCACTGTCCAGGACCGTTCGGAAACGACCCTGGGCGATCACAACCTGATCATGGCCTACGCCCACATCGGCCACGACAGCGTTATCGGCAACCACTGCATCCTGGTGAACAACACCGCACTGGCGGGCCATGTGCACGTGGAAGACTGGGCGATCCTCTCCGGTTTCACCCTGGTTCACCAGTATTGCCACATTGGCGCCCACAGCTTTTCAGGCATGGGTACGGCGATCGGCAAGGATGTTCCTGCGTATGTCACGGTGTTCGGCAACCCTGCCGAAGCCCGGAGCATGAACTTCGAGGGCATGCGCCGTCGGGGCTTCAGCGAAGATGCGATCCACGCGCTGCGTCGTGCCTACAAAGTGGTCTATCGCCAGGGCCTGACCGTGGAGCAGGCACTCGCCGAACTGGCCGAGCCTTCTGCGCAGTTCCCGGAAGTAGCAGTGTTCCGTGACTCCATCCAGTCTTCGACCCGCGGCATCACCCGCTGACCATGGCCAATCTGCGTATTGCGCTGGTAGCGGGTGAAGCTTCCGGCGACATTCTGGGCGCGGGCCTCATGCGTGCGCTCAAGGCTCGTCACCCGGCTGTCGAGTTCATCGGTGTCGGTGGTCCGTTGATGCAGGCGGAAGGCCTGGCCTCGTATTTTCCGATGGAACGTCTGTCCGTCATGGGCCTGGTGGAAGTGCTGGGTCGGTTGCGCGAGCTGCTGGCGCGGCGCAAGAAGCTGGTTGCCGACCTGATCGACGCGAAACCCGATGTGTTCATTGGTATCGACGCGCCGGACTTCAACCTCAATATCGAACTCAAGCTTCGCCAGGCCGGAATCAGGACCGTGCATTACGTCAGCCCATCGGTCTGGGCCTGGCGGCAGAAACGCGTGCTGAAGATTCGCGAAGGCTGCGACCTGATGCTCACGCTGTTCCCGTTCGAAGCCAGATTCTACGAAGAGAAAGGCGTGCCGGTGCGGTTCGTCGGCCATACCCTGGCCGATGCCATTCCACTGCAGGCCGATCGCGCTGCTGCGCGGGCCGAACTCGGTCTGCCCGACGGGCCGCTGGTGGCATTGATGCCCGGCAGCCGTGGCGGTGAAGTTGGCCGGCTCGGTGCGTTGTTTCTCGATACGGCCCAGCGCTTGCGTGCGCTGCGCCCGGGGGTGCGGTTTGTCATGCCATGCGCCAATGCGCAACGCCGCGCACAGCTTGAAGAACTGTTGGCCGGTCGCGATCTGCCCCTGACCCTGCTCGACGGCCAGTCTCATCTGGCCCTGGCAGCCTGTGATGCGGTGTTGATTGCCTCCGGCACTGCAACGCTTGAAGCGCTGCTGTACAAGCGACCGATGGTGGTCGCCTATCGCCTGGCGCCGCTGACATTCTGGATTCTCAAGCGCATGGTGAAAAGCCCCTACATTTCGTTGCCGAACTTGTTGGCTCAGCGTCTGTTGGTGCCCGAGTTGTTGCAGGACGATGCCACGGTCGAAGCGCTGGCCCAGACCTTGTCGCCGCTGATCGAGGATGGGGAAGAGCAGACCCGCGGTTTTGACGAGATTCACCGGACCCTGCGCCTGGATGCCTCCAATCAGGCTGCGGACGCAGTGCTGAACCTGATCGGCCAAGTAAAATGAGTAAAACGAATATGCAGATGGGGCTGGATTTCACCTTGGTCGCTGAAATCGAGGAGTTGGTTGCCGGTGTCGATGAAGTGGGGCGCGGCCCGCTCTGTGGCGCGGTGGTAACGGCGGCGGTGATTCTTGATCCGAACCGCCCGATCCTCGGTCTGAACGATTCGAAGAAACTCACCGAAGCCCGTCGCGAAAAGCTCTACGACGAAATCTGCGAAAAAGCCCTGAGCTGGTGCATCGCTCGCGCTGAAGTCGAAGAGATCGACGAACTGAATATCCTGCACGCCACCATGCTGGCCATGCAGCGCGCGGTCGCCGGGCTGCATGTTCAGCCGAAGCTGGCAATGATCGACGGCAACCGTTGCCCGAAACTGCCGATGCGCTCCGAAGCCGTGGTCAAGGGCGATAGCAAGGTTCCCGCCATCGCCGCCGCATCGATCCTGGCCAAGGTCAGCCGTGATCGTGAAATGGCTGCGTTCGAATTGATCTACCCGGGTTACGGCATCGGCGGCCACAAAGGCTATCCGACCCCCGTTCATCTGGAAGCACTGGCACGGCTTGGGCCGACCCCGATTCATCGGCGTTCGTTTGCCCCGGTGCGGCTGGCATATGAGGCGCGCGAAGGTTTGATCGAGAGTTAGCCGCAAGGCTGATGTTTTACTCAAGGCCCGGTACAATCCGGGCCTTGTTGTTTTCATGACTTAACGCAGGATCACTATGCCGGCTTCATTCGTTCACCTACGCCTGCACACTGAATACTCCCTGGTCGACGGTCTGGTGCGGATCAAACCGCTGGTCAAGACCCTGGTCGGCATGAACATGCCCGCCGTTGCGGTTACCGATCAGAACAACATGTGTTCCCTGGTCAAATTCTATAAAAACGCCATGGGTGCCGGGATCAAGCCGATCTGCGGCGCCGACCTGTGGCTGTCGAACAAGGATCCGGACAACCCGCTGAGCCGGATCAGCCTGCTGGTGATGAACGCCGAAGGCTATCGCAACCTTACCGAGCTGATTTCCCGCGGTTTTATCGATGGCCAGCGCAATGGCGCGATCATCATCGAGCGCGAATGGGTCGCTGAAGCCAACGCTGGCTTGATCATGCTGTCGGCGGCCAAAGAGGGCGAGATCGGCCAGGCCATGCTCAGCGGCAACCCCGCCGAGGCCGAAACCCTGGCCCGCGAATGGATGGAAGTGTTTCCGGATCGTTTCTATCTGGAAATCCAGCGCACCAACCGCCCCAACGATGAAGAGCAACTGCACGGCGCCGTGGCCCTGGCCGAGAAGCTCGGTGCCCCGCTGGTGGCGACCAACGATGTGCGCTTCATCAAGCAGGAAGACTTCGCCGCCCACGAAACCCGCGTTTGCATCGGTGAGGGCCGTGCCCTCGACGATCCGCGGCGTTCGAAGAATTACAGCGATCAGCAGTACCTCAAAAGCGCCGAGGAAATGGCCGAGCTGTTCAGCGACATTCCCGAGGCACTGGAAAACACCGTCGAGATCGCCAAGCGCTGCAACATTGAAGTGAAGCTGGGCACGCACTTCCTGCCCAACTTCCCGATCCCCGATGGCATGACCATCGACGAATACTTCCGCAAGGTGTCCTTCGACGGCCTGGAAGAGCGCCTTGCCGTTCTGTTGCCCAAGGACACCACCGAAGACTACGAGGCCAAGCGTCAGGTCTATGTCGACCGGCTGAATTTCGAGCTGGATATCATCATCCAGATGGGGTTCCCCGGTTACTTCCTGATCGTGATGGACTTTATCCAGTGGGCCAAGAACAACGGCGTACCGGTGGGCCCGGGCCGTGGATCGGGTGCCGGCTCGTTGGTGGCCTACGTACAGAAGATCACCGACCTCGACCCGCTGGAATATGACCTGCTGTTCGAACGCTTCCTCAACCCGGAACGGGTATCCATGCCCGACTTCGACGTCGACTTCTGCATGGACGGTCGTGACCGGGTAATCGACTACGTAGCCGAGAAGTACGGCCGCAACGCGGTGAGCCAGATCATCACCTTCGGTTCCATGGCGGCAAAGGCCGTGGTTCGCGACGTGGCGCGGGTGCAGGGCAAGTCCTATGGCCTGGCGGATCGTCTGTCGAAGATGATTCCGTTCGAAGTCGGCATGACCCTGGAAAAGGCCTACGAGCAAGAAGAGATCCTGCGCGACTTCATCAAGGTCGATGAAGAGGCCGCGGAAATCTGGGAGATGGCCCGCAAGCTCGAAGGCGTTGTGCGTAACGTCGGCAAGCACGCCGGTGGTGTGGTGATCGCGCCGACCAAGCTGACCGACTTCTCGCCAATCTATTGCGACGAGGCCGGTGATGGCCTGGTAACCCAGTTCGACAAGGATGACGTCGAGGCGGCTGGCCTTGTGAAGTTCGACTTCCTGGGCCTTCGGACCCTGACGATCATCGACTGGGCGCTGAAAACCATCAACCGCGACCGCGCCAAGGTCAACGAGCCACCGCTGGATATCGCGTTCATCCCGCTGGATGACAAGCCGACCTACACCTTGCTGCAAAAAGCCGAAACCACGGCGGTGTTCCAGCTTGAATCCCGGGGCATGAAGGAGCTGATCAAAAAGCTCAAGCCCGACTGCCTGGAAGACTTGATCGCACTGGTGGCATTGTTCCGTCCGGGGCCGCTGCAATCGGGCATGGTGGACGACTTCATCAACCGCAAGCACGGTCGCGCCGAGCTGGCGTATCCACACTCGGACTACCAGTACGAAGGTCTCAAGCCAGTACTGGCACCGACTTACGGCATCATCCTGTATCAGGAACAGGTGATGCAGATTGCCCAGGTCATGGCCGGTTACACCCTCGGTGGTGCGGACATGCTGCGTCGAGCCATGGGTAAGAAAAAGCCCGAGGAAATGGCCAAGCAGCGCGGTGGCTTCATTGAAGGTTGCGCCACCAATAATATCGACGCGGACCTCGCCGGTAACATTTTTGACCTGGTAGAAAAATTTGCCGGTTACGGCTTCAACAAGTCCCACTCCGCCGCCTATGGCCTGGTGTCGTACCAGACAGCTTGGCTGAAGGCGCACTACCCGGCGCCGTTCATGGCTGCGGTACTCTCGGCGGATATGCACAACACCGACAAGGTCGTGACCTTGATCGAAGAAGTGCGGACCATGAAGCTGCGTCTCGACGCGCCAGACGTAAACACGTCCGAATTCAAGTTCACGGTGAACGACGAAGGCCGGATCATTTACGGCCTGGGTGCAATCAAGGGCGTGGGTGAGGGTCCGGTCGAGGCGATCACCGAAGCGCGTCTGGCGGGTCCGTTCAAGGATCTGTTCGATTTCTGCGCACGGGTCGACCTCAAGCGTATCAACAAGCGCACCCTCGACGGTTTGATCCGCAGCGGTGCCCTGGATCGCCTCGGGCCGTATTTCCACGATGAGCAGAAAGCCTACCAGGCCAACATCGACCGCAATCGCGCGGTGCTGCTGACGGCCATGGAAGAGGCGATCAAGGCGGCCGAACAGACCGCGCGCACCCAGGACAGCGGTCACTCCGACCTGTTTGGCGGTCTGTTTGTCGAAGAAGACGCCGACGTCTACGCCAATCATCGCAAGGCCAAGGAGCTGACCCTCAAGGAGCGCCTGAAAGGGGAGAAAGATACCCTCGGCCTGTACCTGACCGGTCACCCGATCGACGAATACGAAGGTGAAATCCGTCGCTTCGCCCGCCAGCGCATCATCGATCTGAAACCGGCGCGCGATACCCAGACCGTCGCCGGAATGATCATCGCCTTGCGGGTGATGAAGAACAAAAAGGGCGACAAGATGGGGTTCATCACCCTAGACGACCGCTCCGGACGGATCGAGGCCTCGCTGTTTTCCGAGGCGTTCCATTCCGCGCAGTCGCTGTTGCAGACGGACGCGATGGTGGTGGTCGAAGGCGAAGTCAGCAACGACGACTTCTCCGGTGGCCTGAAGTTGCGGGTCAAGCGGGTGATGAGCATGGAAGATGCGCGCACCAACCTGGCCGAGAGCCTGCGCCTGAAGTTGCATGCCAAGGACCTCAAGGGCGATCAGCTGCGCTGGCTGGGTGAGCTGTTGAAGCGTCACCGCGGCGCGTGCCCGATCACCATGGACTACACCAGCCCCGATGCGAAGGCTTTGTTGCAGTTCGGCGAAGGCTGGCGAATCGATCCGGCGGATGCGTTGATTCAAGCCCTGCGTGACCAGTTCGGGCGAGACAACGTCTTCCTCCAATACCGTTGACGGTCAGTGCTATCAGATTGCCCTGACCCAAACCTGAATTTTTAATCTCGACCTCAACGCGCCTGTCCCTTAAGGTAGGGCGCGAATAGACAACCGGCCGGCCCAAGAACCCTTGGGACTCGACCCAAGACGGACGCCTATGAACCCGAATTTTCTAGATTTCGAACAGCCGATCGCCGACCTGCAAGCCAAGATCGAAGAGTTGCGCTTGGTCGGTAATGACAATTCGCTGAATATCGGCGATGAGATCTCCCGCCTGCAGGACAAGAGCAAAACGCTGACCGAAGACATCTTCGGCAAGCTGACCAGCTGGCAGATCGCACGCCTGGCACGTCACCCGAAACGTCCGTATACCCTGGACTACATCGAACACATCTTTACCGAGTTCGACGAACTGCACGGTGACCGTCACTTCTCCGACGACGCGGCCATCGTTGGCGGTATTGCCCGTCTGGACGACAAGCCGGTGATGATCATCGGTCACCAGAAAGGCCGTGAAGTGCGCGAGAAGGTTCGCCGCAACTTCGGCATGCCGCGTCCGGAAGGCTACCGCAAGGCTTGCCGCCTGATGGAAATGGCCGAACGTTTCAAAATGCCGATCCTGACCTTCATCGACACCCCTGGCGCTTACCCTGGCATCGATGCTGAAGAACGTAACCAGAGCGAGGCGATTGCCTGGAACCTGCGTGTCATGGCCCGCCTGAAAACCCCAATCATCGCCACCGTGATCGGTGAGGGTGGTTCCGGTGGTGCACTGGCGATCGGTGTCTGCGACCAGTTGAACATGCTGCAATACTCGACCTACGCGGTGATCTCGCCGGAAGGTTGCGCTTCGATTCTGTGGAAAACCGCCGAGAAGGCACCGGATGCCGCCGAAGCGATGGGCATCACCGCCGAACGCCTCAAGGGCCTGGGCATCGTGGACAAGGTGATTGGCGAGCCACTGGGTGGTGCGCACCGTGACCCGGCTGCCGCAGCGGCATCGATCCGTGCCGAGCTGAGCTCGCAACTGGCGATGCTCAAGAAGTTCGATAACGATGCGCTGTTGAAGCGTCGTTATGATCGACTGATGAGCTACGGTCTCTGATCTGACCTCGGCTTGAATGTGGGAGCGGGCTTGCTCGCGAAAGCGGTATAACAGTCAACTGATGTGTTGAATGTTCAGCCGCCTTCGCGAGCAAGCCCGCTCCCACATTTGATTTGTGCAAAGGGAAAGATATGGATCGGCCCGCGATTGACTTGCCTTCCAGGCTTTTGCTGAATCTGAAACCGTGGCGTAACGCTCCGGCCTGGCGCATCGCCTTCTCCGGCGGCCTGGACTCCGCAGTCCTGCTGCACCTCCTTGCACATCTTGCAAAAACCGAATCCCTGCCGGCGCTGAGCGCCATCCATGTTCATCACGGCCTTCAAGCTGTGGCCGATACGTGGCCGGAACATTGTCGTTCTGTGTGCGCTGCGCTGGGCGTCCCCTTGCAGATCGTTCGGGTGCAGGTGCAGCCCGGTGCCAGTCTGGAGCGTGCGGCGCGGGACGCGCGTTATCACGCGTTCACCGAAGTGACTCGGCCCGGTGACGTGCTGCTGACAGCCCAGCACCGCGACGATCAGGCGGAAACCTTGCTGTTTCGTTTGTTGCGTGGAGCGGGCGTGCGCGGATTGTCCGGGATGCCGCGTCAGCGTCCGTTGGGCAAGGGCCATCTGCTGCGGCCATTGCTTGATGTCACGCGGGCTGAACTTGAGGTCTATGCCAACGAGCATGGCTTGAGCTGGATCGAAGATCCTTCAAACGAAGAACGGCAGTACTCTCGCAATTACCTCAGGCATCAAGTCTTGCCCGTGCTCATCCAGCGCTGGCCAAAAGCGTTGGCGACCATGGCCCGCAGCGCGGCGCATTTGACTGAAGCGCAGGGGTTGCTCGAAGAGCTGGCGGAAATGGATTTGCGTGAGGCCACCTCTGCCAGTGAGTTCGACTGGCTGGGCTTGCGATCCCTTGAGCTGGCGCCCCTTGCGCAATTGTCTGATGCCCGGCAGCGCAATGCCTTGAGTCATTGGCTCGAACCGCTGACCCGCCTGCCGGACACTGACCATTGGTCGGGTTGGGAGGATTTGCGCGACGCCACCGGCGATGCCTGCCCGGTGTGGCGGCTGGCCGATGGTGAGCTGCATCGGGCGGGCGGGCGAATCTGGTGGTTGTCCGGCCACTGGTTGCGGTCTCTGCCCGGCGTCGGGGTGTGGCTGGATCCGGCTTCTGCGCTGTCTATTCCGGGCAACGGCGTGCTTTCGCTCACCGGTCAAATCCCCGATGGCCCGCTGCAGATCCGCTATCGTGAGGGGGGAGAGGTCATGGCTTTGCCGGGCCGCGGCCATCGGGACTTGAAACGTTTGCTCAATGAAAGCGGTGTACCGTCCTTCGTACGCGGCAGATTGCCGCTGCTCTACAAAGATGGGCAACTGCTGGCGGTCGCGAACCTCAAGGGGCTCGATGGTGGTGCGCTCGGTGACTGGCATTTGCATTGGCAGCCACTGAACGAAGATCAAGGTTTGAGCTGAAAGGGGGTTTCCGGTAGACTACGCTCCCTTCTTGATACAACTTCTGTGGATTCGCCTGAATTGCAGGAGTTGCCGATTACCAAGCAGTCTTTGCTGGGCGATTCCAAAAAATGTGTAGCGAGCAACGAACCGGTGATTCATTTTCCGGTCTGTCCCAACGCGGCGGTTTTTTTGAAAGGTGCACTGTGATTAATGCAGGTGATCGGGGGCTTCGGCCTTCCTTCGCTTTCCCCGGCGGCTCGGACCGCTTTAACGCAGACTTCTAGGGTTTTTCATGACGCGCTACATATTCGTCACGGGCGGTGTTGTTTCTTCATTGGGGAAAGGCATTGCATCGGCATCATTGGCGGCCATCCTGGAGGCGCGGGGACTTAAGGTCACCATGCTGAAGCTGGACCCGTACATCAACGTCGACCCGGGCACCATGAGCCCGTTCCAGCACGGTGAAGTGTTCGTCACCCACGACGGCGCCGAGACCGACCTGGACCTGGGCCACTACGAGCGGTTCATCCGCACGACCATGACCCAGAACAACAACTTCACCACCGGCCGTGTCTACGAACACGTCCTGCGCAAGGAGCGTCGTGGTGACTACCTGGGTGCAACCATCCAGGTGATCCCGCACATCACCGACGAAATCAAGCGCCGCATCATCAAGGGTGCCGGCGACGCTGACGTGGCAATGGTCGAGATCGGTGGCACCGTGGGTGACATCGAGTCGCAACCGTTCCTCGAAGCCATCCGCCAGCTGCGTTTCGAAGTCGGCGCCAAGCGCGCGATGCTGATGCACCTGACACTGGTGCCGTACATCGCCACTGCCGGAGAAACCAAGACCAAGCCAACCCAGCACTCGGTGAAGGAGCTGCGTTCCATCGGCCTGCAACCGGACGTGCTGGTCTGCCGCTCCGATCACCCGATCGATATTTCCTCGCGTCGCAAGATCGCGCAGTTCACCAACGTTGAAGAACGTGCGGTGATCGGCCTGGAAGACGCCGATACCATCTACAAGATCCCGGGCATCCTGCACTCCCAGGGCCTGGACGATTTCGTCGTCGAGCGTTTCGGCTTGCAATGCGGCGGTGCCGATCTGTCCGAGTGGGAAGCCGTGGTCGACGCCAAGCTCAACCCTGAGCACGAAGTCACCATCGCCATGGTCGGCAAGTACATGGAGCTGCTGGACGCCTACAAGTCGCTGATCGAAGCGATGAGTCACGCCGGCATCAGCAACCGTACCAAGGTCAACCTGCGCTACATCGATTCCGAGGACATCGAGAACCAGGGTACCGCGCTGCTCGAAGGCGTCGACGCCATCCTGGTACCTGGCGGCTTCGGCCTGCGTGGCGTTGAAGGCAAGATCACCGCCGTTCAATACGCTCGCGAAAACAAGGTTCCGTACCTGGGTATCTGCCTGGGCATGCAAGTGGCCGTTATCGAGTTCGCACGTAATGTGATGGGCTGGAAAGACGCCAACTCCACCGAGTTCGATCGTGCAAGCGGTCACCCGGTCGTGGGCCTGATCACCGAGTGGGAAGATGCCACCGGCGCTGTCGAAACCCGTACCGAAACCTCCGATCTGGGCGGCACCATGCGCCTGGGCGCGCAGGACTGCCTGCTGGAACCGGGTTCCCTGGTCCACGGTTGCTACGGCAAGGACGTGATTGTCGAGCGTCATCGTCATCGCTACGAAGTGAACAACAACCTGCTGCCGCAAATCATGGAAGCCGGTTTGAAAATCTCCGGTCGTTCCGGTGATGGCGCACTGGTTGAAGTGGTTGAAGCTCCGGATCACCCATGGTTCGTCGCTTGCCAGTTCCACCCTGAGTTCACCTCGACGCCACGCGACGGTCACCCGCTGTTCAGCGGTTTCGTCAAGGCAGCGTTGGCTCAACACCAGAAGAAGGCGTAACCCCGATGGCACAGAAGATCATCCGCGTCGGCGACATCGAGATTGCCAACGACAAGCCCATGGTGCTGTTCGGCGGCATGAACGTGCTGGAAAGCCGTGACATGGCCATGCAGGTTTGCGAAGAGTATGTGAGGGTCACCGAAAAGCTCGGTATCCCTTACGTGTTCAAGGCCAGCTTCGACAAGGCCAACCGGTCTTCTGTGACCTCCTATCGCGGTCCTGGCCTGGAAGAAGGCATGCGCATCTTCCAGGACATCAAGCAAGCCTTCGGCGTGCCGGTCATCACCGACGTCCACGAGCCGGATCAGGCCGCGGTCGTCGCTGAAGTCTGCGACATCATCCAGTTGCCGGCCTTCCTGTCGCGCCAGACCGACCTTGTGGTCGCGATGGCCAGGACAGGCGCGGTGATCAACATCAAGAAAGCCCAGTTCCTCGCCCCTCAGGAAATGAAGCACATCCTGAACAAGTGCGTGGAAGCGGGTAATGATCAGTTGATTCTCTGCGAGCGTGGTTCGAGCTTCGGCTACAACAACCTGGTCGTCGACATGCTCGGCTTCGGCATCATGAAGCAGTTCGAGTACCCGGTGTTCTTCGACGTGACCCACGCGCTGCAAATGCCTGGTGGTCGCTCCGATTCCGCTGGCGGTCGTCGCGCCCAGGTTACCGATCTGGCGAAGGCCGGCATGAGCCAGTCGCTGGCTGGCCTGTTCCTGGAAGCCCACCCGGATCCGGACAATGCCAAATGCGACGGTCCTTGCGCCTTGCGCCTGGACAAACTGGAGCCATTCCTGGCCCAGCTCAAGGCTTTGGACGAACTGGTGAAGAGTTTTCCGACGGTAGAAACCGCGTAATCCTCAATTCTCCGGTAAAGTACCGCACGATTTAACGCTCAGGCCCTCGGGCCTGAGCCTTGTCGTCTGCAAGACTGCCCGCTGCACCTCACTTGCCGACGATCAAAGATTTCCTACAGCTGCGTCGTTTTCGTCAACTTTGGAGTGTTTACAACAATGGCTAAAATCGTCGACATCAAAGGTCGTGAAGTTCTCGACTCCCGTGGCAATCCCACCGTGGAAGCGGACGTGCTTCTCGACAACGGCATCATCGGCAGTGCCTGCGCGCCGTCCGGTGCTTCCACTGGCTCGCGTGAAGCGCTCGAGCTGCGTGATGGCGACAAGAGCCGTTACCTGGGCAAGGGCGTTCTGAAGGCCGTAGCCAACATCAACGGTCCGATCAAAGACCTGTTGAAAGGCATGGACCCAAGCGACCAGAAAGCGCTCGATCTGGCAATGATCAAGCTCGACGGTACTGAAAACAAAGGTTCCCTGGGCGCCAACGCGATCCTCGCCGTGTCCCTGGCTGCCGCCAAGGCCGCAGCACAGGACCAGGACCTGCCGCTGTACGCTCACATCGCCAACCTGAACGGCACTCCGGGTGTCTACTCGATGCCGGTTCCGATGATGAACATCATCAACGGCGGCGAGCACGCCGACAACAACGTCGATATCCAGGAATTCATGGTTCAGCCGGTTGGCGCCAAGTCTTTCTCGGAAGGTCTGCGCATGGGCACCGAGATTTTCCACCACCTAAAAGCCGTGCTGAAGGCCCGTGGCCTGAGCACTGCCGTGGGTGACGAAGGTGGCTTCGCGCCGAACCTGGCTTCCAACGAAGACGCTTTGAAAGTGATCTCCGAAGCCGTGGCCAACGCCGGTTACAAGCTGGGCACCGACGTGACCCTGGCCCTGGACTGTGCGGCCAGCGAATTCTACGAAGACGGCAAGTACAACCTGTCCGGCGAAGGCCAGGTGTTCACCGCTGAAGGTTTCGCTGACTACCTCAAAGGCCTGACCGAGCGTTACCCGATCATCTCCATCGAAGATGGCCTGGACGAGTCCGACTGGGCTGGCTGGAAAATCCTCACCGACAAGATCGGCGAGAAAACCCAGCTGGTAGGCGACGACCTGTTCGTGACCAACACCAAGATCCTGAAAGAAGGCATCGACAAGAAGATCGCCAACTCGATCCTGATCAAGTTCAACCAGATCGGCACCCTGACCGAAACCCTGGAAGCCATCCAGATGGCCAAGGCTGCCGGTTACACTGCCGTGATCTCGCACCGCTCCGGCGAAACCGAAGATTCGACCATTGCCGACCTGGCCGTGGGCACCTCGGCTGGCCAGATCAAGACCGGCTCCCTGTGCCGTTCCGACCGCGTCTCCAAGTACAACCAACTGCTGCGTATCGAAGAGCAGTTGAACGGCAAAGCCAAGTACAACGGTCGCAGCGAGTTCCGCGGTTAAGCGCAAATCGATAAAAAGACACCGGATTGTGTCGAAAAAATCGCTACAGCGACGTTTTTGCCACTAATCTGATGCCTTATATGCACAAGCCTGGTTCTTCCAGGCTTCGTGCTATCAGTAGCTTCACGTTTTGGCATGGCTGTCTTTTTTCACTGGATACCCGATATTCGATGCGCAGTCCCAATTGGTTGTTCCTCATCCTGCTTTTGCTGCTGGCTGGCTTGCAGTACCGCCTGTGGGTGGGAAACGGCAGTCTGGCGCAAGTGGCCGAGTTGACTCAGCAGATTGCGGATCAGCAGGCTGAGAACCAGGCATTGCTGGAACGCAACCGGGTGATGGACGCCGAAGTCAGTGAGTTGAAAAAGGGCATGGAGACCGTCGAAGAGCGGGCTCGGCATGAGTTGGGCATGGTCAAGGATGGTGAAACCCTTTACCAGTTGGCCCAATGATTGATTCGTTACCGGCCTTCTGGGCCGTGATTCCTGCCGCGGGCGTTGGTGCCCGTATGGCTGCGGACCGTCCCAAGCAGTACCTGCAATTGGGTGGACGCACTATTCTCGAACACAGCCTTGGCTGTTTCCTTGATCATCCATGCCTCAAAGGCCTGGTGGTCAGTCTTGCGGTTGACGATCCTTACTGGCCGAACCTGGCATGTGCCAGTGATTTGCGTATTGCCCGGGTTGAGGGTGGTTCCGAACGTTCCGGGTCGGTGCTCAATGCCTTGCTGCACTTGCATGCGCAGGGTGCCGACGATGAGGATTGGGTACTGGTTCACGATGCCGCACGGCCGAACCTCAGTCGTGACGATCTGGACAAATTGCTGGCTGAGCTGGCTGACGATCCTGTCGGTGGGCTGCTGGCGGTTCCGGCGCGGGATACGCTCAAGCGGGTCGACAAGCACGGTCGTGTGGTCGAAACCGTGGATCGCAGTGTGATCTGGCAGGCCTACACGCCGCAGATGTTTCGCCTTGGGGCGTTGCATCGCGCACTGGCTGACAGTCTGGTGGCCGATGCCGTTATTACCGACGAAGCTTCGGCCATGGAGTGGGCCGGTTCGGCGCCGCGCCTGATCGAAGGGCGGTCCGATAACCTCAAGGTTACGCGTCCTGAAGACCTTGAATGGTTGAGGCAGCGTTGGGCCAATCGTCGCTAAGTTGTGCGGCAATCAACTTTGAGACCGCATCGCGCCTTTCGCGAGCAAGCCCGCTCCCACATTTGACCGGTGTTGCCCGCAATTTTTGTGAGCAAGACTGTTCCCCTGTGGGAGCGGGCTTGCTCCGGGCGGCGATCCGACGAAAGCGCCGTTTCAGTCAGCCAGTCTGTCACTGAGAAACTCTGGAGGTTCTAACCCCGATACTCTGGCCTTTCAGCCAGCCCCTCCTTCAAGTAATCCACCAGCTTGCGCACCTTCGGCGACAAATGCCGCTGCTGCGGATACAGCGCCCAAACCGCCGTATTCGGCGGTTGATGTGCTTCCAGCAACGAAATCAACGCGCCGCTATTCAGATGCTCCAGCACGTAATAGTCCGGCAGCTGACACAGCCCTACGCCTTGCAGCGCGGCATCCAGCACCGCTTGCCCACTGTTGCAGCGCCAGTTTCCCTGCACCCTTTGCGAAAACTCCCGCCCGTTCTGTTCCAGCTGCCAGAGGTCCGAGCTACCGATGAGGCAGTTGTGGCGGCTCAGCTCCGACAGGCTGTGCGGGCGACCGTAGTGTTCAAGGTAGGAGGGCGATGCACAGAGAAACATGCGGCGCGGCGCGAGGCGGGTGGCGACCAGCCGAGAATCCTGCAAGCGGCCGAGGCGAATCGCCAGGTCGAGGCCTTCGTGTACCAGGTCAAGCTGGCGATTGGTCAGTTCGATGTCGATGCGCAGTTGCGGATACAGCCCCATGAAACGAGTCACCAGCGGCACGATGAAGCGCTCGCCGTAAGCCACGGCGCAGGTCATGCGCAACATGCCCTTGGGTTCGCTGGTCAGGTCGCCCACCGCTCGCAACGCTTCTTCACGGCCGTCCTGCAAACGCTGGCAATGTTGCAGAAAGGTTTGCCCGGCCTCGGTCAGCGTGACCCGACGGGTACTGCGGTAGAGCAGACGGGTTTGCAGGCGTTCTTCAAGGCGTACGATTTGTCGACTGACATGGGAGGAGGAAACCCCCAGGCGCTCCGCCGCAGCGGTGAACTGGCTGCATTCGGCAACGGCGACAAACTCGTCGATCCCTTCCCAGCGATTTTCGGACATCAATGATTATCCCTGTGTGGCAATAATATTTTGCATTTGCATCGATTATTCATCGTTGAGCCATGTATTACACTGCCTGTCTCGTTTTTATTCGCTGGAGAGTCATCATGATCAAGTCGCGCGCCGCCGTTGCCTTCGAGGCCAAGAAGCCCCTCGAAATCGTTGAAGTCGATGTCGCCATGCCCAAGGCTGGTGAAGTCTTGCTGCGCGTCGTCGCCTCCGGTGTCTGCCATACCGATGCCTACACCCTGTCTGGCGCGGACCCGGAAGGTATTTTTCCGTCGATCCTGGGTCACGAAGGTGGCGCGGTGGTCGAAGCGATCGGCGAGGGTGTAACCTCGGTTGCCGTCGGCGATCATGTGATCCCGCTGTACACCCCGGAATGTGGCAAGTGCAAATTCTGTCTGTCGGGTAAAACCAACCTCTGTCAGGCAATTCGTGCGACACAGGGTAAAGGCCTGATGCCGGATGGCACTTCGCGTTTTTCCTACAAGGGCGAAACGATTTTCCACTACATGGGCACCTCGACGTTTTCCGAGTACACCGTGCTGCCGGAAATCTCCGTCGCCAAAATTCCTAAAGAAGCACCGCTGGAAAAAGTCTGCCTGCTGGGCTGTGGCGTCACCACCGGCATCGGTGCGGTGATCAACACTGCCAAGGTCAAACCGGGGGATACCGTTGCCATCTTCGGCTTGGGCGGCATCGGACTGTCTGCCGTGATAGGCGCGGTCAAGGCCAAGGCTGGCCGGATCATCGCCATCGACATCAACCCGGCCAAGTTCGAAATCGCCAGGCAATTGGGCGCCACTGATTGCGTAAACCCGAAAGACTTCGATCGCCCGATTCAGGAAGTGATCGTCGACATGACTGATGGCGGCGTCGACTTTTCCTTCGAATGCATCGGCAACGTCCAGTTGATGCGTGCCGCGCTTGAGTGCTGCCACAAGGGCTGGGGCGAGTCGGTCATCATCGGCGTTGCCGGTGCCGGTCAGGAAATCTCGACCCGTCCGTTCCAGTTGGTCACCGGCCGCGTCTGGCGGGGATCGGCGTTCGGCGGCGTGCGCGGCCGTACCGAGTTGCCAAGCTATGTGGAAATGGCCGAGACCGGTGAGATTCCGCTGGATACCTTCATCACCCACACCATGGGCCTGGAAGATATCAACAAGGCGTTTGACCTGATGCATGAAGGAAAAAGCATCCGCTCCGTCATCCATTTCTGAGGTCCGCCATGAGCCTGGAAAACATCTCCTGCCAGAAAAGCTTCGGCGGCTGGCACAAACGCTATCGCCATCGCTCGCAAGTGCTCGGTTGCGACATGGTGTTCGCCGTGTACCTGCCGCCGCAGGCGGAGCAGGGCGGCAAGCTGCCGGTGTTGTACTGGTTGTCCGGCCTGACCTGCACCGACGAGAACTTCATGCAAAAGGCTGGCGCCATGCGCATGGCCGCCGAGTTGGGGCTGATCATCGTCGCACCGGACACCAGCCCTCGCGGTCCTGATGTGCCGGGTGATCCGGATGGCGCCTGGGACTTCGGCCTCGGCGCCGGGTTTTACCTGAATGCCACCCAGGAGCCTTGGTCGCGCCACTATCGGATGCATGACTATGTCGTGCAGGAATTGCCGACTTTGGTTGAAGCCCATTTCCCTGCGTCGGACAAGCGCGGCATCAGTGGCCATTCCATGGGTGGCCACGGTGCGCTGGTCTGCGCATTGCGCAATCCGGGGTGCTATCTGTCGGTGTCGGCGTTCTCGCCAATCAACAATCCGATGGATTGTCCGTGGGGGCAGAAAGCCTTCTCCCGCTATCTGGGAGAGGACCGTTCGAAATGGCGCGAATGGGATGCCTGTGCGTTGATTGCCGAGGCCGATGAAAAGCTGCCGCTGCTGGTCGACCAGGGTGATCGCGACGATTTCCTCGCCAACCAGCTCAAGCCCGAAGCCTTGCAGCAGGCGGCCAAACTGGCCGGTCACCCACTGACGTTGCGCCTGCAACCGGGCTACGACCACAGCTATTTCTTCATTGCCAGTTTCATCGATGAGCACTTGCGGCATCACGCGCATGCTCTGGTTGGCTAATGCAGGTAGAATCACGCCCTGACAAAAATCGGGGCGTTTTTTTATGCGTATTGGCCACGGCTATGATGTGCACCGTTTCGCTGAAGGCGATTTCATCACTCTGGGCGGCGTGCGCATTGCGCACAGCTTCGGGCTGCTCGCTCACTCTGACGGTGACGTCCTCTTGCACGCCTTGAGCGATGCCTTGCTCGGTGCCGCGGCGCTGGGCGACATCGGCAAGCATTTCCCGGATACCGACCCACAATTCAAGGGCGCCGACAGCCGTGCACTGTTGCGTCACGTCGTCGCGCTAGTCCATGCCAAGGGCTGGAAAGTCGGCAACGTCGACAACACCATCGTCGCCCAGGCGCCGAAAATGGCCCCGCATATCGAATCGATGCGCGCGCTGATTGCCGCGGATCTTCAAGTAGAGTTGGATCAAGTGAACGTGAAAGCTACCACCACCGAAAAGCTCGGCTTTGTCGGTCGCGAAGAAGGCATTGCCGTGCACTCCGTTGCCTTGTTGCTGCGCGCATGAACGAACTGCAATTGCTCGGCCCGCGGGCTTACGGTGAGGCCCTCGGCACGGCGGTCCTGAAAGCGATCGCGGAAGATTTCCAGGTCGACGAAGTCCTCGACATTCCCCTCAGCGGCGAAGGCGAACACCTGTGGATCTGGGTGGAAAAGCGTGGCCTGAATACTGAAGAAGCAGCGCGACGGATTGCCAAGGCGGCCGGCGTGCCATTGCGCACCGTCAGCTATGCCGGGCTCAAGGACCGTCAGGCGTTGACTCGCCAGTGGTTCAGCGTGCAATTGCCGGGCAAGGCCGACCCGGATCTGTCGGCCGCGGAAAACGATACGCTGAAGATCCTCAAGACCGCCCGCCACAAGCGCAAACTGCAGCGCGGTGCTCACTCGGCCAACGGTTTTACATTGCGCCTGACGCAATTCGCCGGCGACAAGGCTGCGCTTGAAGAGCGTCTGCAACTGATCGCCAAACAAGGCATCCCCAATTATTTCGGCGCCCAGCGTTTCGGCCATGACGGCGGCAACGTCGTCGATGCTCGTGCCTGGGCCGCGCGCAAGGCACTGCCGGAGCAGCGCAACGTGCGCTCGCGCCTGCTTTCCACGGCGCGCAGTTTTCTGTTCAACCAGGTATTGGCCGCGCGTGTCGCCGACGGCACCTGGCAGCGTGCCCAGGTGGGCGATCTGCTGGCGTTCACCGACAGCCGCAGTTTTTTCCCGGCAGGCGAAGCCGAGTGCAGCGACCCGCGCCTGGCGATTCTCGATCTGCACCCGACCGGTCCGCAGTGGGGCGAAGGTGACTCGCCGGCCACGGGCGTTGTCCATGAACTGGAGCAGGCCATCGTCGCACGCGAAGCGGATTTGCGTGACTGGTTGATCAATGCCGGAATGAGCCACGAACGTCGCATCCTGCGGCTGCCCATTGGCGGGTTGACGTGGCATTATCCCGAACCTGACATTCTGCAACTGGAATTCGTCCTGCCGGCCGGATGCTTCGCCACCGTATTGGTGCGCGAGCTTGTTGATCTGGTGCCGGTGGGGCAGACGGACAGCCCATGCGTATTCTGATTTCTAACGACGATGGGGTAACAGCACCCGGTCTCGCCGCGCTTTATGCTGCGCTGGCGGATTACACCGAGTGCGTGGTTATCGCCCCGGACCAGGACAAGAGCGGCGCCAGCAGTTCGCTGACGCTCGACCGTCCATTGCACCCGCAAACCCTGGCCAACGGCTTTATCAGCCTCAACGGCACGCCAACCGATTGTGTGCACTTGGGCCTCAACGGCCTGCTGGAGCGCGAAGCGGACATGGTGGTTTCCGGTATCAACCTGGGCGCGAACCTGGGGGACGATGTCCTGTATTCCGGCACGGTGGCGGCGGCCCTCGAGGGGCGTTTCCTGAAACACCCTTCGTTTGCCTTTTCGCTGGTCTCACGCCAGGTAGATAACCTTCCCACAGCTGCCCATTTCGCGCGCAAACTGGTTGAAGCCCATGCTGAGCTGGATCTGCCACCGCGTACGGTACTGAACGTGAACATTCCCAATCTGCCGCTGGACCGTATCCGCGGTATCCAGTTGACTCGCCTGGGCCATCGCGCCCGAGCCGCGGCACCGATGAAAGTGGTGGATCCGCGGGGCAAGTCCGGTTACTGGATCGCAGCGGCCGGGGATGCCGAAGATGGTGGCCCGGGGACCGATTTCCATGCAGTGATGCAGGGTTATGTTTCGATCACGCCGCTGCAACTGGATCGCACCTTCAATGATGCCTTCAGAAGTCTGGACGGCTGGCTGGAGGGGCTGCGCTGATGGGTCGCGAACAAGACGATATGCTGCGTCGCGGTATTGGCATGACCTCTCAGCGAACCCGGGAGCGGCTGATCCAGCGCCTGTACGAAGAGGGCATCTCCAACGCCAGGGTGCTGGAGGTCATTCGCCGGACCCCTCGTCACCTGTTTGTCGACGAAGCGCTGGCACATCGTGCCTATGAAGACACCGCGCTGCCGATTGGCAACAACCAGACCATCTCCCAGCCTTATATGGTGGCGCGCATGAGCGAGCTGCTGCTGGAGGCCGGTCCCCTCGACAAGGTGCTGGAAATCGGCACCGGGTCGGGCTATCAGACGGCGGTGCTGTCGCAACTGGTCGAGCGTGTATTCTCGGTCGAACGCATCAAGGTTCTGCAGGATCGGGCAAAGGAACGTCTGGTCGAACTGAACCTGCGCAACGTGGTGTTCCGCTGGGGCGATGGCTGGGAAGGCTGGCCGGCACTGGCGCCGTACAACGGGATTATCGTCACCGCGGTAGCGACCGATGTGCCCCAGGCACTGCTTGACCAGTTGGCGCCGGGAGGCCGAATGGTGATCCCGGTCGGGGCCGGCGAAGTCCAGCAATTGATGTTGATCATCCGCGAGGAACAGGGTTTTTCCAGGCATGTCCTGGGGGCTGTGCGCTTCGTGCCATTGCTCAATGGGCCACTGGCCTGAGCATTTGTTTCGGCACGCTGAATTCTCTTCGATTGCCTGTGTCTTACAGCGGCATCGTTCGGTTGAACGGGATTGATCTTCAGGCAGCAAACGTGTGCGCGACACCGATTCGCTACATTAAAGGTAAAGCGTGCACGGCCCGTTATACTTGCGACAGTTCATTACCGGACTCCGGTATTTCACATTTTCAGCCACCACAGAGGGAGCGGCGGGTGAGTCTCACAGTCATTGCGCAGCGTATGAGTAAAACGAGCTTTCAGCGCCTGGTGACTGGCCTTGTCTTGAGCACCTTGCTGGTCGGTTGTTCCAGCAACAAGTCCAGCGATGTTCGTGTCGTGGACCGCAACAATGCCGCGGCTCAGCGTCCAGCCGTGACCACCGGGCAATACGTCGTTCGGCCCAAGGACACCCTGTTTTCCATTGCCTTCCGTTACGGCTGGGACTACAAGGCCCTGGCGGCGCGCAACAACATTCCTGCGCCTTACACCATCCGCCCGGGTCAGACGATTCGCTTTGATGGTCGTACCGATTCAACGTCGACGGCGGTGGTCAGTTCGTCCAGTTCAACACCTTCGTCGTCGAGTAAAACCACGGTCATCCGTCGTTCGGCAAACGGTACGACCACGAGCACAACGACGGTTGTACCGTCCGTCGCGAGCAAGCCTGCACCCGCGCCATTGCCCCCTCCCGGACCGGCCCCGACCGGCTGGGGATGGCCATCTAATGGCATTCTGATTGGAAAATTCTCTTCAAACGGTAGTTTGAATAAAGGAATTGATATCGCCGGAGATTTGGGACAGCCTGTTTTAGCTGCGTCTGATGGGACGGTGGTATACGCCGGGAGTGGCTTAAGGGGCTACGGCGAATTAGTGATCATCAAACACAGTGAAACCTACGTAAGCGCCTACGGACATAACCGCAGGCTGTTGGTTCGGGAGGGGCAGCAGGTCAAGGTCGGACAGACAATTGCCGAAATGGGGTCAACGGGTACAGACCGGGTGAAACTGCATTTTGAGATTCGCCGCCAGGGTAAACCTGTAGATCCGCTGCAATTCCTGCCACGTCGTTGATCGCTTACCAGCCTGTTCCGTCGCGTAGAGGGGACAGGCTCCAGCGTTGCCAGGGAGAAAGGCGCCGCTTGAGCTTGAGGTCGAACTCACCAAAGGACTATAACAATGGCTCTCAGTAAAGAAGTGCCGGAGTTTGACATCGACGATGAGGTTCTCCTGATGGAGAGCAGCATCGATACGGATTCGATGTCGAATGATGAAGGGGCGGCTCCACCTTCCGTTCGTGCCAAATCCAAACACTCCGCATCCTTGAAACAGCACAAGTACATTGACTACACGCGGGCACTTGATGCCACGCAGCTGTATCTCAATGAAATTGGTTTCTCTCCCCTGCTTTCACCCGAAGAAGAAGTTCATTTTGCGCGCCTGTCGCAAAGTGGCGATCCGGCCGGGCGCAAACGCATGATTGAAAGTAACCTGCGGCTGGTGGTGAAAATCGCTCGTCGTTACGTCAATCGTGGGCTGTCGCTGCTGGACCTGATCGAAGAGGGTAACCTCGGCTTGATCCGGGCGGTGGAGAAGTTCGATCCGGAACGCGGTTTCCGCTTCTCGACCTACGCGACCTGGTGGATTCGCCAGACCATCGAACGCGCAATCATGAATCAGACCCGAACCATCCGGCTGCCGATCCATGTGGTCAAGGAGCTGAATGTGTACCTGCGGGCTGCGCGGGAGCTGACGCAAAAACTCGACCATGAACCCTCACCCGAAGAAATCGCCAACCTTCTGGAAAAACCGGTGGGAGAGGTCAAGCGCATGCTCGGCCTTAACGAGCGGGTTTCTTCGGTCGACGTCTCGCTGGGTCCGGATTCGGATAAAACCCTGCTCGATACCCTGACTGACGACCGTCCTACCGATCCATGCGAACTGTTGCAGGACGACGACCTGTCCCAGAGCATCGATCAATGGCTCTCGGAACTTACCGACAAGCAACGCGAAGTGGTTGTACGCCGCTTCGGCCTGCGCGGCCATGAAAGCAGCACCCTTGAAGACGTAGGCCTGGAAATCGGCCTGACCCGGGAGCGGGTCAGACAGATTCAGGTGGAAGGCTTGAAGCGGCTGCGCGAGATACTGGAAAAAAATGGTCTGTCGAGCGAGTCGCTGTTCCAATAAGGCACTCACTGCGATGGCATGAAAAACCCCGACCTGCTCGGGGTTTTTTTTTGTTGCGATTCAAAGGATGTACTCTGATCCAGTGTGGGAGCGGGCTTGCTCGCGAAGGCGGTCTAACCGGCAACATTGATGCTGAATGTGATGGCCTCTTCGCGAGCAAGCCCGCTCCCACAAGGGGGGCTGGCAGGTCCATTTCGCGTTAGCTCGGGATTTTGGTTTCGTGCTGTAAGCCCAGGCTTACACTTGCGTAAGTGTTCGTTATTTTTACACCCTGGCAATCGTCCATGTTGAACGTTTTTTGTTTTTATCTTTTTGATTTATATAGCTATTTTTTATTATTAATGACGTGTGACAGCTGGGTTTCGCGCCAAGGGGCGATTGATCCCGCAGGGGAACACTCTAGTATTGAGGTTGTGTCGACGGACAGACACGTCCTTCAAGGATGAGGGATAGGGATATCGCAGGACGCGATTCATCAGGACGATGAAAAGGAACACAGGGAATAGGGAAAAAATGTGGGCGGGTCAAACCGCCCCTTTTTTTGCCTGCAGAAAAGCAAAAAGGCCCTTGTGGGGCCTTTTTCGCGAACGCGGGGGTAATCAGCGTTCGAGGTGTTCGATCTTGCCTGTCTTGCCGTCCCATTCTGCGGAATCGGGCAAAGGGTCTTTACGTTCGGTGATGTTTGGCCAGATATCGGCCAGCTCTGCGTTCAGCTCGATGAAGTTTTCCATGCCGGCCGGAACCTCATCTTCAGAGAAGATAGCCACAGCAGGGCATTCAGGTTCGCACAGCGCGCAATCGATGCACTCATCCGGGTGAATCACCAGGAAATTCGGGCCTTCGTAAAAGCAGTCCACCGGACAGACTTCTACGCAGTCGGTGTACTTGCACTTGATGCAGTTGTCGGTGACGACGAAGGTCATTTCTAATTTTCTCCTCAGGCGCGGCTTGCTGCGCCCCTTCTCGTAGGGGTCGCCAGGTTCGGGAGCGATAGTCTGCTGGCCAGGCTATTAGCCAGCAGCATCCCAAACCGCGCGAGATTCTAACAGCTTGCAAGCCGCTGCGTTAGATCCGTGTCTTTAGTGTATAGAGCATTTCGAGAGCACGACGCGGCGTCATGTCGTCCAGGTCGAGCTTGGCCAGGTCATCCAGCACCGGATGCGGCAGGCTGGCAAACAGGTCGCTTTGCTGCGGCGCGGCCGATTTGCCTTTGGCTGGTGCCGGGGTTTCATGGGGCAGGGCGGTGTCTTCCAGGCGGCTCAAATGCTCGCGGGCACGGGTGATCACCTCATTCGGTACGCCTGCCAGCTGCGCAACGGCCAGGCCGTAACTCTGGCTGGCCGGCCCGGGCAGCACGTGGTGCAGGAACACGATGCGTTCATTGTGCTCGGTAGCATTGAGGTGCACGTTGGCCACCAGCGGCTGGGCTTCCGGCAGGACGGTCAGTTCAAAGTAGTGGGTGGCGAACAACGTGTAGGCTCGCAGATGCGCCAGGCGTTCGGCCGCCGCCCATGCCAGGGACAGGCCGTCGAAGGTGCTGGTACCGCGCCCGACTTCGTCCATCAGTACCAGGCTGCGTTCGGTGGCGTTGTGCAGGATGTTCGCGGTTTCGCTCATTTCCACCATGAAGGTCGAACGCCCGCCGGCCAGGTCATCGCTGGAGCCGATCCGGGTGAAGATGCGGTCGACCAGCGACAATTCACAACTGGCTGCCGGCACGAAGCTGCCGATGTGCGCCAGGAGCACGATCAAGGCGGTCTGACGCATGTAGGTGGATTTACCACCCATGTTGGGACCTGTGATCACCAGCATGCGGGTATTGTCGTCCAGGCTCAGGTCGTTGGCCACGAACGGCGTGGTCAACACTTGTTCTACCACCGGGTGACGACCCTGGCTGATGCGCATGCACGGTTCACTGACGAAGCGCGGGCAGTTCAGGTCGAGGTTCAGCGCACGTTCGGCCAGGTTACTCAAGACGTCCAGTTCAGCCAGGGCGCCGGCTGTGTCCTGCAACGGTGGCAGCTGGCTGATCAGATCTTCCAGCAGCGCTTCGTACAGCATCTTTTCGCGGGCCAGGGCGCGGCTCTTGGCTGACAGCGCCTTGTCTTCGAACGCCTTGAGTTCCGGCGTAATGAAACGCTCGGCGCCTTTGAGCGTCTGTCGGCGAATGTAGTCGGCCGGTGCCGATTCCGCCTGCTTGCTTGGCAGCTCGATGAAATAACCGTGGATGCGGTTGTAACCAACCTTCAGGTGCGACAGGCCGGTGCGGGCCTTTTCCCGTGCTTCGAGGTCGATCAGGAATTGCCCGGCGTTTTCGCTCAGCGACTGCAGTTCGTCGAGTTCGCTGTCGTAGCCGGTTTTCAGCACGCCGCCGTCACGAATGACCGCGGGCGGGTTGTCGATGATGGCTGTTTCCAGGAGCGCCGCCAGTTCCGGGTAGGTGCTGGTAATGGTGGCGAGTTGCTGGAGGTGGGGGGCTTCGAGCTCCGTCATTGCCACTTGCAGTTCGGGCAGGGCGCCGAGGGCGTCACGCAAGCGGGCGAGGTCGCGGGGACGGGCATTGCGCAGGCCGATCCGCGCAAGAATCCGCTCGATGTCGCCGATTTCCTTGAGTTGCGGTTGCAGCCTTTCAAAGCGATAGCCGTCGAGCAGGCAAGTAATCGAAGTCTGACGCGCCAACAGCACCGTCAAATCGCGCAACGGGCGATTCAGCCAGCGGGTCAGCAGGCGGCTGCCCATGGCGGTCTGGCATCGGTCCACCACCGATTGCAGGGTGTTGTCGCGGCCCCCGGCCAGGTTGGTGTCGAGCTCCAGGTTGCGACGGCTGGCGCCATCGAGCACCACGGTGTCGTCCAGGCGTTCATGGCGCAGGCTGCGCAAATGGGGCAGGGCGGTGCGCTGGGTTTCCTTGGCGTAGGCCAACAGGCAGCCGGCGGCGCCGATGGCCAGGGTCAGGTTTTCGCAGCCAAAGCCCTTGAGGTCCTGGGTCGAGAATTGCTGACACAGGCTTTTGAGCGCCGAATCGCGCTCGAAATCCCAGGGCGCGCGGCGACGCACACCACGGCGTTTTTCCGCCGGCAAGTCCTTGGGCCAGTCATCCGGGATCAGCAGCTCCACCGGGTTGACCCGCTCCAGTTCCGCCAGCAGATTTTCCCAACCCTTGATTTCCAGCACGCTGAAGTTGCCACTGGTGATGTCCAGCACCGCCAGGCCGAACAGGCGCTCATCGCCCAGCACGGCGGCGATCAGGTTGTCCCGACGCTCGTCCAGCAGCGCCTCGTCACTCACCGTCCCCGGCGTGATGATACGCACGACCTGACGCTCCACCGGCCCTTTGCTGGTGGCCGGGTCGCCGACCTGCTCGCAGATCACCACCGACTCGCCAAGCTTCACCAGCTTTGCCAGGTAACCCTCGGCGGCGTGGTAAGGAATCCCGCACATCGGAATCGCCTGGCCAGCCGACTGCCCGCGGGCCGTCAGGGTGATGTCCAGCAACTTGGCGGCCTTCTTCGCGTCTTCATAGAAGATCTCGTAGAAGTCGCCCATGCGGTAGAACATCAGCTGGTCCGGGTGCTGGTTTTTCAGGCGCCAGTATTGCTGCATCATCGGGGTGTGGGAGGACAGGTCGGAGACGGCTTTATTCATCGGATTGTCAGGAAGCTCGTTGAAAGAGGTGGGGCAAAAGCGGGGCAATGGCCGGGCTTTTCCGCGATGGGCGCAAGGTTACCATGGGCGGTCTACCCGACGCAGGCACCACGGCCGGGTGACATCTTTTACGATGCGAAAATCATGTTATGCATCGATCATGCAAATCGGCATTGTCTTCTTCAGGAAGAGCACGCACTATGCAGGTTATGCAAAAACGCAACGTATCTACCGTATTAAGAGCATTGCTCGATCAGCACGGGATCTCCCCCACGGAGCTTCACCGTCGAACCGGTGTGCCTCAATCCACGCTCTCGCGCATCCTCAGCGGGAAGATCGTCGATCCTTCGGATAAACATATTTCGAAGATCGCCGAGTATTTCTCCTTGAGCACCGACCAATTGCGTGGCCGCGCGGACGTCTCGTCTGCCGCTAAAGCCGGGCGGGCTCCCGTGCATTCGGAACTCAAGGATATAAGTCTGTGGGATGACGATACCCCTGTCGATGACGACGAGGTGTCGGTCCCCTTTCTTCGCGAGGTTGAATTGGCCGCGGGATCAGGAAGATTCGTCATCGAAGAAAGCGAGCGCTCCAGCCTGCGCTTTGGCAAGCGAAGCCTGCGCCATAACGGTGTGCAGTTCGACCAGGCAAAGTGCGTGACAGTGCGGGGCAACAGCATGTTGCCGGTGCTGCGCGACGGAGCCACGGTCGGGGTCAATGCCGGCAAGTGCGGCATTGGCGATATCGTTGACGGCGACCTTTATGCAATCAATCACAACGGCCAATTGCGGGTGAAGCAGTTGTATCGCCTGCCGACCGGGATTCGCTTGCGCAGCTTCAACCGTGACGAACATCCGGATGAAGATTACAGCTTTCAGGAAATCCAGGAGGAGCCAATTGTTATCCTCGGACATGTTTTCTGGTGGGGGATGTACGCCCGCTAACCCTCATCCGCTCAGATAAAACCCGCTTCCCGAGCGGGTTTTTTTTGTGTGCCGAAAGCTTTGGGGGTTCTTTTGTATGCGCCTGTGCATTGACTGAATATGCATTAGTGCATAATCTTGTGCCTGTCCATTCAAGAACACGGTGTGATCGTTCACTCAAGGAGGCATGAAATGACCGCTGAGCAATATGCGTTGCTGGACATGCCTTTGTGGCTGGTCATCAGCCTGCCAATACTCGGTGGCGTTACCGGTGAAATGTGGCGTGCCGACAAAGAGGGCGTTAGTGGCTGGCCCCTTGTCCGGCGCCTGGGCCTGCGGTCTGGATCCAGCATGATCTGCGGTGCTTCGGTCATCATGCTGCTGCACGCCGCCAATGTTTCAATCTGGGCTGCTTGTGCGGGTGGTTGCCTGGCGGCGATGGCCGGGACAGACGTTGTTTTAGGGTTGTATGAGCGTTGGGTGGCCAAGCGTATGGGGGGCGGTCATGTTCCGTCTGGTGACGTTGACGATTGATTCTCCGACAGTCCCTTTCCAGAGCCTTTGATTCCTTACATATTGATCGCTCCTGTCGCTTGCAAGTGCGGTCTGCTCGTGTACGTTTAACCTCATCCCGCCCGATCAGGAGATGACCGTGAACGAAATCACCCAGCTTGCCGCCGAACTCGGCAGACGCCTGCAGGTTCTCAATGCCCACGTCACTACGGCGGAGTCCTGCACCGGCGGAGGCATCGCCGAGGCAATCACCCGTATCCCCGGGAGTTCGGCCTGGTTCGAGGCCGGTTATGTCACCTACTCCAACCGGCAGAAAACCTTGCAACTGGATGTCCCGGTGGAGTTGTTCACCACCGTGGGCGCGGTCAGCCGCGAGGTGGTCGAGGCCATGGTCCGGGGGGCGCAGAAAAAAAATAGCGCGTATTTCTCCGTGGCGGTCAGTGGCATCGCCGGACCGGATGGTGGAACGGCGAACAAGCCTGTTGGCACGGTTTGGCTGGCCTGGGGCATTGGAGACCAGGTGTTCTGTGAGCGGCAGCACTTCCCGGGTAATCGCGACGACGTCCGCCGACAAACGGTGAAGGCCGCGCTAGAGGGGCTGTTGCGGTATGCCGCGGCAGAAATCTCAAATCAGGGGTAGGCGATCCGCAAACGCTGTGGAATAATACTGGCTACTTATACAGGTGTTGGCCGTCAGGCCTTATTGATTACGTGAGGACTTTAATGGACGACAACAAGAAGAAAGCCTTGGCTGCGGCCCTGGGTCAGATCGAACGTCAATTCGGCAAGGGTGCCGTAATGCGTATGGGCGATCAGGACCGTCAGGCGATCCCGGCCATCTCCACTGGCTCTCTGGGGCTGGACATCGCTCTCGGCATCGGCGGTCTGCCAAAAGGCCGTATTGTTGAAATCTACGGTCCTGAATCCTCCGGTAAAACCACGCTGACCTTGTCCGTGATCGCCCAGGCTCAAAAAGCCGGCGCGACCTGCGCATTCGTCGACGCCGAACACGCCCTCGACCCTGAGTACGCCGGCAAGCTGGGCGTCAACGTCGACGACCTGCTGGTTTCCCAGCCGGACACCGGCGAACAGGCCCTGGAAATCACCGACATGCTGGTGCGTTCCAACGCGGTTGACGTGATCATCGTCGACTCCGTAGCCGCCCTGGTGCCAAAGGCTGAAATCGAAGGCGAAATGGGTGACATGCACGTGGGTCTGCAAGCCCGTCTGATGTCCCAGGCGCTGCGTAAAATCACCGGTAACATCAAGAACGCCAACTGCCTGGTGATCTTCATCAACCAGATCCGTATGAAAATCGGCGTGATGTTCGGTAGCCCGGAAACCACCACCGGTGGTAACGCTCTGAAGTTCTACGCCTCGGTTCGTCTGGACATCCGTCGTACGGGCGCGGTGAAAGAAGGTGATGAGGTCGTCGGTAGCGAAACCCGCGTCAAGGTTGTGAAGAACAAGGTGGCTTCGCCGTTCCGTCAGGCCGAGTTCCAGATTCTTTACGGCAAGGGCATCTACCTCAACGGTGAGATGATCGACCTGGGTGTTCTGCACGGTTTCGTCGAGAAATCCGGTGCCTGGTATGCCTATGAAGGCACCAAGATCGGTCAGGGCAAGGCCAACTCGGCCAAGTTCCTGGCAGACAACCCGGAAGTCGCGGCAAAGCTGGAGAAGCAACTGCGTGACAAGCTGCTGTCGCCTGCATCGGTTGCAGACGCCAAAGCTTCTGCGGTCAAAGAGACCGAAGACGACCTGGCTGACGCTGATATCTGATCGAAGCAATGACCGCCGTACTCGATACACTCGTCGCGGTGCGGCGAACCGCAATGGACCTGCTCGCACGACGCGAGCACGGTCGTGTCGAGCTGACGCGTAAACTGCGTCAGCGCGGCGCTCTCCCTGAAATGATCGAAACAGCACTCGACCGGTTGACGGAAGAGGGGTTGTTGTCTGAAACCCGTTACCTTGAAAGTTTTGTTTCCTACCGTGCCCGTTCCGGTTATGGCCCTTTACGCATTCGTGAAGAGTTGAGTCAACGCGGCCTGCAGCGCACCGATATTGAACTCGCCCTGCGTGAGAGCGGTATCGACTGGCAGGAACAGCTGGCCGATACCTGGCGCCGCAAGTTCTCCGGGCAATTGCCGGCAGACGCCCGGGAGCGAGCCAAACAAGGCAGGTTCCTGGCGTATCGGGGATACTCCATGGAAATGATCAATCGCCTGTTCAGCGGTCGAGGGATGGACGATTGAACTGAAACGGCCCGCTATTTTGATAGCGGGCCGTTTTTTTATGCCTCACGAAACCTTTGACGGCTCCCGGGTGCGTTGTTGTACCTGGGGTTTTGATTGTGCCCAGTTTTCCGGCAGGTTGATGTAGTCCACAAGCTCACGCAGACGGCCATGATTGCGGGCGTTGAAGTTGAAGACCAGCCGCGCCAGATGGCTGAATTCGGCTTCGTCGTGTTCCTCGCCGCTGTAGGTGTGCTGATGGAAATGATCGCTAAGGCACAGGTCGGCGAAAGCTTCCTGCATGTGTTCGAGTGCGTGATCGCTGAGTGTGTGATTCATGCGAATCAGGAACTGATGCTTGAGCCAGCGACTGGAGTGGAAGTTGCTGTAGAACTGGTTGATGTGCTCTACCGCTTCTTCGACGTTGTAGACCAGTTTCATAAGCTTCATGTCAGTGGGCAGGATGTAGTGGTTTTCCTCCAGTTGCTGGTGAATGAAGTCCAGTGCGCCTTGCCAGAATTTGCCGCCCGGCGCGTCGAGCAGCACCACGGGCACCAATGGACTCTTGCCGGTCTGGATCAACGTCAGCACTTCCAGCGCCTCATCCAGCGTACCGAAGCCACCCGGGCACAGCACCAGGGCGTCGGCTTCCTTGACGAAGAACAGCTTGCGGGTGAAGAAAAAGTGGAAGGGCAGCAGGTTGGTCGTGCCGTCGACAGTGGGGTTGGCATGCTGCTCGAAGGGCAGGGTGATGTTGAAGCCCAGGCTGTGTGTCAGGCCGGCGCCCTCATGGGCGGCGGCCATGATGCCGCCACCGGCGCCGGTAATGACCATCATGTCCGAGCGCGCCAGAGCGGCGCCGAGTTCCCGGGCCATGGTGTAGAGCGGATGTTCCATGGGGGTGCGGGCCGAGCCGAAAACAGTGACCTTGCGCCGCCCCTTGAATTGTTCGAGCACGCGAAAAGCCTGTTCCAGTTCGCGCAGGGCTTGAAGGGTGATTTTGGCATTCCAGCGGTTGTGGTCTTCCTGGGCCATGCGCAGCACGGTCAGGATCATGTCGCGGTAGATCGGGATGTTCGGACTGTTGGGTGAAATCAGCTTGAGTTGTTCTTCGACCTTGCTGATGAGGTCGTGGCCGCTTTCTTCAAAATGACGGCTCAGGAGGTCATTCGGTTGGTAAGGCATTCAACTTCTCCTTCTGCACAGAACCCTCGGCCCGACAACGTAAGCCGGTGCCACGACACTTCATGTGTCGCTGTCTGCCCAGGCCCATGCCTGGGCGACCTACTTGACCCGAAAGGCATCGGATCATCCAAACAGGCTCTGTTTTCCCTTGAATGAAAAAAGTTCGCACTACACGACAAGCGACGGCCAGCCCCTTTCCAGCCTTGAAGAAGTATAGGTGGATACTCTGAAATCCAGACCTTCAAAGTGAGTTGCGCTGCCTTGATCATTGCGCCACAAAGTCTTTCCTGGCAACCGCTTATTGACGATTTGCAAGGGGCTTTCACCGCTCGTCTGAACGCGCGTCGCATGTGCTGCACTCTGATTTACTAAGTTACAGGTGCCACACGACAACTTTGCGTCAATGGCAAGGCGCACGGCACAAGCGATTCAAGGATTTATCACTTAAACATGAGTGAAGTGCAGGGAGGCGGGAAACCATGGCCAGAGTCGTTCTGGAGATCGATACGCAACTGTATCGATTGCTGAAGTCATCAGCCGAGACCCATCATTTGAGTCTCGAAGAGGAGTGCTGCCGACGTTTGCGCGGTGGCGAGCGTCGTTCACATTACTTGCAGGCGCTACTGGCAGAACTGCGCGCCGAAGATGAACAGCGGCGCGCCAATTCCAGGTGATTACTTTTTCTTCTTGGCCGGTTGCAGGCAATCCGATTCCTGGAAGCTTGCGGAGCCGACCGGGCGATTGGTCTTCACCTCGGTGAAGTCGTAGCGCATGATCGCGCCCTTGGCCATCAGCTTGCGAAACCCTTCGTTTCGGCAGACAGAGGCCCCCAACTGGAAGTACACGGCTTTCGGGTCTGCACGCATCTTGTCGGCGTGGCTGCTCTGCACGCTCAGGTGGTTGATCAGCTGTTTGCCTTCAACGGTGTAGCCTTGATCGAGAATGTCTTCGTTGATCGCTCGAGGAGTGCCGACGCTGCTCTGGCTGGCGACGTTTTGCAGCATTTTGTTCAGTTCTGTGTCTTTCAAGGACGCAGCCTGGGCGTTGAAGGACGACGCCAGCAAAATGGCCGCGGTAGGAACGATAAGGCGCAGCATGAAACTCTCCTGGTTCAGTGATGCGGGGTTGGACCCGTCACGTGGCTGTGCGTTCAGTGGCGGCGAATTATAGGGGAGGCGGGCTGGACGGTACAGGCTTGCGCCGGGCGGTCTGGTAAACTGCTGGCACTTTTTACCCTGTCGAGTGTTTTTCGTGTCGATTTCCCTTCTCTGTGGGCGTTGCCCGCTATGAGTCATACCCCCGCGCGCTTTGCCTTGAATGCCGTAGCCCGCTTGCGCGATCAGCGTGAGGAGGAGGGCATCAAGCCGATTCAGGCCCGGGGCTGGCGCGCGCCGCGCTGCCGTGACTGCCGGGTGATCGAGAGTCACTGCCTGTGCGCTTGGCGTCCGCAGGTCGCTACCCGCTCCGGCGTGTGCCTGATCATGACCAACAAGGAAGTGTTCAAGCCGAGCAACACCGGTTGGTTGATCGCCGACGTGGTACCTGACAACCATGCCTTCATCTGGTCCCGTACCGAAATCGATCCGAAGTTGCTGGCGCTGTTGTCCGACCCGCAATGGCAGCCTTACCTGGTGTTTCCGGGTGAGTACGTCGAACCTGAGCGTGTGACAAACACTGTGGACGTCGATGGCATGAAGCGCCCGCTGTTCATTCTGTTGGATGCGACCTGGACCGAAGCGCGGAAGATCTTTCGCAAGAGCCCCTATTTCGACCGACTGCCGATCCTCAGCCTGCTGCCGGAGAAACTCTCCCGTTACCGGTTGCGCCGCTCGACCCGCAGCGAGCATCTGTGCACGGCGGAAGTGGCGGCGCTGTGCCTTGACCTTGCAGGCGATGTCGCCGCGGCATCGGCGCTGGATGCCTACTTCGATGTGTTCAGCCAGCATTACCTCGATGCCAAACACCAGTTGGAGATGAGCGTTTCGACCCCGGCGCACGCCGAGTTGATGCCCTATGTTCAGCCGGCCACTCCATTGATGAGCTGATTGTCGCGCATACTGCAATAAAGTGTACCGGCCATGCGGCTTGACCACCCCGGCTTCGCTGGGCATGCTTGGCGCCGATCAGGGTACGGCCGGAATTTTCGACGTCGTTTTTTGCGTTGAACGTGCCTTGTCGGTGCAGCTCCGTGGCTGTGCCTTGAGGTGCTTTGGCGAGGTCCGAATGCATCGGGCGTCCCATGAAAAACAGGATCATTTGAAAAATGGCCACATACGAAATCCTGATTGCCGATGACCACCCGCTTTTTCGTAGTGCCTTGCATCAAGCGCTGACCCTGGGCCTTGGCCCGGACGTCCGTCTGGTGGAAGTGGCGAGCATCGCCGAACTGGAAGTGCGCCTGACGGAAAAGTCCGACTGGGATCTGGTGCTGCTGGACCTGAACATGCCAGGGGCCTACGGTTTTTCCGGGCTGGTCCTGCTGCGCGGCCAGTACCCGCAGATTCCGGTGGTCATGGTCTCGGCCCAGGAAGAGCCGACCATCATGGTCAAGTCTCGTGAATTCGGCGCCAGTGGCTTCATTCCCAAATCCAGTGACTTGAGTGTGATCCAGAAAGCCGTGCGTGCGGTCCTCGATGGCGATGTGTTCTGGCCGCCGCAGGCGTTCGAAGCGGTCAGCGTCTCGGATGAGGCCAAGGCGGCCAGCGAAGGGCTTGCCAGCCTGACTCCGCAACAATTTCGGGTGCTGACCATGGTCTGCGAAGGCTTGCTGAACAAGCAGATCGCCTACGAGCTGAGTGTTTCCGAGGCGACTATCAAGGCGCACGTGACCGCGATTTTCCGTAAACTGAATGTGCGGACCCGGACCCAGGCCGCGCTACTCCTGCAACAACTTGAGTCAATTTCCAGCCATTAAAGGCTGGCAAATTCACGCTTTTTTGACTTTGGTTGAACTAGCTTTCCCACTTCTTTTTTGTCAGTTGCCCACTCTATGTCACCTTTCAAAGGCCAGACCGGTCTGAAACGTATTCTCAATGCCTCCGGTTATTCGCTGGACGGCCTGCGCGCAGCCTTCACCGGTGAAGCCGCCTTTCGGCAATTGGTATTGCTCAACGTCATTCTGATCCCTTTGTCGTTCTTCCTGAATGTCAGCCGGGTCGAACAGGCGTTGTTGATCGCGGTATGCCTGCTGGCGTTGATCGTCGAGTTGCTCAACTCGGCGGTGGAAGCGGCCATCGACCGGATTTCCCTTGAGCGGCATCCGCTGTCCAAGAATGCCAAGGACATGGGCAGTGCCGCCCAGGCTGTGGCATTGACCATGATTGCCCTGGTGTGGGCGGTGATCCTGCTTTAAGCGATCGTCGGCAGCACGATCTCGTCGCTGCGCTGAACCCCGGCGGTGAAGGCGCGGCACAGATCGAGGAATTCGCGCATCGCCGAGGTCTGATATTTCTGTTTATGCCAGATGAAATAAAACTGTCGCGCCAGATCCAGATCCGGCGTCTCGACAGGCACCAGGCTGCCGCGGCGGAATGCGTCGCGCAGAGCCAGCCTGGAAATGCAGCCAATCCCCAAACCTGATTCCACCGCGCGCTTGATCGCTTCTGTGTGCTCAAGTTCGAGCCGGATGTTTAACGAAGTGCGGTGATGGCGCATGGCTTGATCGAAGGTCAATCGCGTGCCTGACCCCTGTTCTCGCAAGATCCAGGCTTCTTGGCTCAACTCGTCCATGGTGGCCGTGCCGCGCTTGGCCAACGGATGCTGAGGGGCGCAAAACACCACCAGTTCGTCCTCGACCCAGCTTTGCACTTCGATGTCAGGGTGACTGCAGTCGCCTTCGATTAGACCCAGATCAATTTCATAGTGGGCCACTTGTTGCACGATATTGGCAGTGTTCTGCACATGCAGTTTCACCTGGCTTTCCGGGTGGCGCTGCATGAAGCTGCCGATCAACAATGTGGCCAGGTAATTGCCGATGGTCAGGGTCGCGCCCACGGCCAGCGAGCCGAAACCGGACTTGCCATTGAGCAGGTCTTCGATTTCCTTGGCCTGGTCCAGCAGCGCCACCGCTTGCGGCAACAGTTGTTTGCCCAGGGCGTTCAGGCTCAACCGTTTGCCGGCACGGTCGAACAACTGGCAGCTGCACTGGCGCTCCAGTTCGGTGATCGAGGTGCTCGCCGCCGATTGCGAGAGGTTGAGCAGGCCCGCGGCACGGGACACACTTTCCTGCTGGGCGACGGCGACGAATACTTGAAGTTGACGGAGAGTAAATCGCATATCTATATAACCGATAACCCTTATCTTAATAATCCATTTAACAGATATTGTCTCTGCCTTTAGAATGCGATGCAATTGCGCAGAGCTGGCTTTCTTTGCAGAGCACACCGAACACGCGCAGACCAATCTCCAGGAGTCCCACGTACATGAGCAACATGAACCACGAGCGTGTCCTCAGTGTTCACCACTGGAACGACACTCTGTTCAGCTTCAAGTGCACCCGTGATCCGGGCCTGCGCTTCGAGAACGGTCAGTTCGTGATGATCGGCCTGCAACAGCCCAACGGCCGCCCGCTTATGCGCGCTTACTCGATTGCCAGCCCGAACTGGGAAGAGCATCTCGAGTTCTTCAGCATCAAGGTGCCTGATGGCCCGCTGACTTCGCAGTTGCAGCATCTGAAGGAAGGCGACGAGATCATCATCAGCAAGAAGCCTACCGGCACGCTGGTACTGGATGACTTGAAGCCTGGCAAGCATTTGTACCTGCTCAGCACCGGTACCGGCCTGGCGCCGTTCATGAGCGTCATCCAGGACCCGGAAACCTACGAGCGTTTCGAAAAAGTGATCCTGTGCCACGGCGTGCGTTACGTCAACGAAGTCGCTTACCGCGAGTTCATCACCGAGCACCTGCCGCAGAACGAATTCTTCGGCGACGCGCTGCGTGACAAGTTGATCTACTACCCGACCGTGACCCGCGAGCCGTTCGAGAACGAAGGTCGCCTGACCGACCTGATGCGCAGCGGCAAGCTGTTCAGCGACATCGGTCTGCCACCGATCAACCCGCAGGACGACCGCGCCATGCTGTGCGGCAGCCCGAGCATGCTCGACGAGACCAGCGAAGTGCTGAACAGCTTCGGCCTGAAGGTTTCGCCGCGGATGCGCGAGCCGGGTGATTACCTGATCGAGCGTGCGTTCGTCGAGAAGTAAGCAGCCGCTCAACGGCTCTGCTTTCCCTGTGGGAGCGGGCTTGCTCGCGAAGGCGGTGTGTCAGTCGACATTAAAGTTGACTGACACACCGC